>NZ_BAAHAF010000112.1:0-52746 GCF_054777815.1 Angustibacter speluncae
GCAGGCAGCACCCGCGAGCCCGCCGCCGGTCGCGGCGGCGGCGGTCCGCGGCCGCACCGCGACGACCGCGGCGACGACCACCAGCAGCAGCAGGGCCAGCACGGTGTTGGCGCCGCCGAGCGAGGCCAGTGCCACCCACCCGCAGACGCGGACGGCGGACGCCCCCGGCCGCTCGGGGTCGGCACCGAGCACCGAGGCCACCGCCCAGGGCAGCACCGCCCAGCCGAGCAGCACCGTCCACTGCCCCAGGACCAGCCGCTCGGCGACGAACGGGTTCCAGGTGGCCGCGACGGCGGCGACGACCTGCGCGGCGGCCGACGTCGCCGCCGACCCCCGCGCGTCCAGCAGCACGGCGACCAGGCGGGCGCACCCGGCGCCGGCACCGACCAGCACCCCGAGCAGCAGCAGCTTCTGCACCAGCGGGGTCGGCAGCAGCAGCGACGCCGCCGCGACGACCGCGTCGCTCGGCACCGCCCGCGGGGCCACGACACCGGCCCCCAGGGCGAAGGGCGTGAACCCGGCGTCCGGCGCCATGACGAGGTCGTAGGAGAGCACCAGACCGGGCGCGAGCGCCGGGCCGAGCAGGACGAGGGCGACCAGCAGGACCGCGGCCACCGCGAGCGGCGCGGGCCGGCCGCGCAGCGCCCAGGGCGTCGTGCTCACCGCTTGCGCAGCACGAGCAGCAGGTTCCAGGTGAGCAGCTCGCGCAGCCCCGGCAGCCGCACCACCCAGTGCGCCCACCAGGGGTGGTAGCGGGGGAAGGCCGCGAGCACCTCCGCGTGCGGCTGGCGGGCGGCCCAGCTCAGGCCCTCCGAGGCGGTCATCGCGAACATCGTCGTGCCGAAGGCGTTCTTCGGCGGGTGCCCGTGGCGGCGCTCGTACCGGCGCCGGGCCCGGTGCCCGCCCAGGTAGTGCCAGGGAGAGGTCTCGTGGCCGCCGTTGACGCTGAGCCACATCGGGTACGACAGCAGGAGCGTCCCACCGGGGCGCACCACCCGCAGCAGCTCGTCGGCCAGGTCGAACGGCCGTGGCACGTGCTCGGCGACGTTCGAGCAGTAGACGACGTCCCAGCTGCCGTCGGCGAACGGCAGCCGGGTGCCGTCGGCGAGCAGCGTCCGCGGGGCGGCGACGCCGCCGTGCGCGACGAGCTCGCCGGCGTCGGCCTCGACGGCGACGTAGCGCGCGCCGCGGCCGGTGAACGCGTCGTGGAAGAACCCGGGCCCGCCACCGACGTCGAGGACGCCCGCGCCGGCGAGGTCGACCCACCGCGCGACCTGCTGCACCGAGTCGTCGGCGAGCGCCCGGTAGAACCGCGCGCCGTCGGTCTGCTCGTACCGGAACTCGCCCAGCAGGTGCAGCGAGCGACGCAGCGTCGCGGCTGCTCGATCCGGCATCCGGGGAGCCTAACCGGCCGGTAACCTCGTGCCCGTGACCGCCGCCGCGGCCACCCCCCTGCGGGTGGTCCTCCTCAACTGGCGCGACCTGCGCCACCCGGAGGGGGGCGGCAGCGAGCGCTACGCCCAGACCGTCGCCGCGGGTCTGGTCGCGCGCGGGCACGACGTCACCTTCTGGTGCGCCGACCACGGCCGCGCGCCGCGCGACGAGGTCGTCGACGGCGTCCGCTACGTGCGGCGAGGCACCCGCGCGACCGTCTACCCGCGGGCGCTGGCGGCGCTCCTGACCGGACGGCTGGGTCGTCCCGACGTCGTGGTCGACGTGAGCAACGGCGTCCCGTTCTTCTCGCCGCTGGTGCGCCGCGGGCCGGTCGTCGGCGTCGTGCACCACGTGCACCGCGAGCAGTGGCCGGTCGTGATGCCCGGCCCGGTCGCGCGGGCCGGCTGGTTCCTGGAGTCGGTCGTGGCGCCGCGGGTGTACCGCCGCCGTCCCGTCGTCGCGGTCAGCTGGACGACCCGGCGGGAGCTCGTCGAGCTCGGGTACGACGAGTCGGTCACGGTGGTGCACAACGGCACCGACGCGCCGCCGACCGCACCGTCGGGCGGCCGGGCCGAGGCGCCCACGCTCTGCGTCCTCGGGCGGATCGTGCCGCACAAGCGCGTCGACCACGCGCTCGAGGCGGTGCGCCGGCTGCGGGCGCGGCACCCGGGGCTCCGCCTCCTCGTCGTCGGCACCGGCTGGGACGAGGAGCGCGTGCAGGAGCGCGCGCGCGAGCTCGGGGTCGACGACGCCGTGCGCTTCACCGGGTTCGTCGACGAGGCCACCAAGCACGAGCTGCTGGCGTCGACCTGGGTGCACCTGTGCCCCTCGCTCAAGGAGGGCTGGGGGCTGTCGGTGATGGAGGCGGCGTGGCACGGCGTGCCGACGGTCGCGTACCAGGACGCCGGCGGCCTGTCCGAGTCCGTCGTCGACGGCCGCACCGGCAGCCTGGTCGACGGGCTCGACGCCTTCGTCGCCGAGACCGACCGGCTGCTCGGCGACACCGCCGAGCGGGAGCGGATGGCGGACGCCGCCCGCCGCCACGCGCGCGACTACACCTGGGAGCACACCGTCGACGCCTTCGAGCGGGTGCTGCGCGACGCGGTGGCCGACGGGCAGGGGGCGGCGTCGACCGTCCGCGCCGGGACGCGCCAGCCGGCGTCGTGAGCGGCGAGCGGGCCGACCACGCGCCCACCGAGGCCGTCGTGGCGCCGTCGTCCCGGCCGCGCGTGCACAGCCTCGACGGCGTGCGCGGCATCGCGATCGTCCTGGTGGTGCTCGGGCACGGCTGGATCGTGTGGCCGATGGAGGGCATCGACACCGTCCCGCTCGTGCGAGGCCTGTTCCACGGCGGCACCGTCGTGGTGTTCTTCGTCATCGGCGGGTTCGTGGTGACCAGCGGGCTGCTGCGCGAGCACGCCGAGCAGCGGCTCGACGCCGTGCGCTTCTACCTGCGGCGCCTCGTGCGCATCGGGGTCCAGCTCGTCCCCCTCGCGGTCGTCGTCGTGGCGCTGGCCCAGCTCGACCCCACCGACCCGGCCGACGGCAGCTCGACCCGGCGGAGCCTGCTCGCGGTGCTGACCTTCACCTGGAACAGCTGGTTCATCGACAACGCGCTGGTGGCGCGGGCCGACCTGGGGCACCTGTGGTACCTCAGCGTGCAGCAGCAGGTGTACCTCGTCCTGCCGCTGCTGGTCGTGCTGCTCGCCCGCCGCCGCGCCCTGCTGGTCGCCGTCCCGCTCGTCGCCGCGGCCGCGGTCGTCGTGCACCGCACGCGGCTGCTCGACGACGGGGCCTGGGTCGAGGCCTCCCTCGCGACGACGGCACGCGCGGACGGGCTCCTGGTCGGCGTGGCGGTGGCGGCGCTGCTCGGCACCCGCCTGGTCACGTCCCGGTCGGCCCCGGTGGTCGCGGTCGCGAGCGGCGCCGCGCTCGTCGTGCTCGTGCTGCTGTCCTACGAGCTCGGCGACTTCGCGCCGCTGCGGTGGTGGGGCCTCGCGGTCACCGTCGCGGCGGCGGGGCTGGTGCTGGCCCTCACCCGGCTCGACGCCGACCACCTCGTCGCCCGCGTGCTGTCGGTCCGCTGGCTCACCTGGACCGGCCGCGCCTCGCTCGCCATCTACATGTGGCACTACCTGGTCTTCTACGTCGTCAGCCGCCACACCACGACCTGGCACTGGGGCGCGCGGACCGCGCTGGCGCTGGGCGTGGTCGCGCTGGTCGCGGTGCTCGCGCAGCGGTTCGTCGAGGAACCCACCCGCCGCTGGCTCGCCACCTCGTCCGCGTTCCGTGCCCAGCAGCCCCGCCCGCTGGTCGAGCAGGGTGCGGCCCGTGGCTGAGCACCGGACCCCGCGGCACCGACCCGCACCGGCGACCGCGCGCACCGGGGTGCTCGACGGCCTGCGCGGCGTCGCCGTCACGCTGGTGGTGCTGTCGCACGCGTGGGTGCTGCACCCCTTCGACCGCCTCGACGAGATCGACCCCCTCGACAGCCTGTTCCGCTCCGGCAGCGTCGCCGTCACGATCTTCCTGGTCGTGAGCGGGTTCCTCGTCACCAGGAGCATGCTCGACGCCCGGCGCTCGCACGGTGCCGGCGCACCCTTCGGCGCCCTGCTCCGACGCGTGGTCCGCATCGGCGCGCAGGTCGCCCTGCTGCTCGTGACCCTGCTGGTGGTGAAGCAGGTCGACCGCACCGACCCGGCGTCGCAGGAGGTCACCTGGGACGGGCTCGTCCGCGGCGTGACGTTCACGCTGAACACCTACATGCGCGACAACGCCCTGTCGGCGCGGGCCGACATCGGGCACCTGTGGTACCTCAGCGTCGAGATGCAGTTCTTCGTCGTCGCGGCCGTGGTGGTCGCGCTCTGGGCGAGCAGGACCCGGCAGCTGGTGGTCGCGCTGGTGGTGCTCGTCCTGCTCGTCACCTGGTGGCGGTGGCACGTGTACGACGTCGAGGGCTGGTACAGCGCCGCCCTGCGCACCACGACCCGGGTCGACGGCCTGCTCTACGGGGCGCTGGCCGCGCTCGTCGCCGACCGCGTCGCCCGCCGGCGTACCGACTTCTCGGCCCTGCTCAGCGCGAGCGCGCTCGTGGTGCTCGGCGTGGTGGCCAGCACCGCCCGGCTCGACATCGAGGCCTACTTCAAGGTGCAGGGCGTCGTCCTGGCGGTCGCGACGACGCTGCTCGTCCTGGCGTCCCAGCACACCGACGGCTCCTCGCTGGTCGAGCGAGCGCTCGGGTGGGCTCCCCTGCGCCGACTCGGCGTCGCGTCGCTGACCGTCTACGTGTGGCACCTGCCGCTGTTCTGGCTGGTCTCGCGGCACACCCCCGACTGGAGCGCGCCGGCGCGCGCCGTCGTCGGCGGGATCGCGCTGGTGGTGCTCGTCGTGGTGCTCGAGCGGCTCGTCGAGGGCCCCGTGCGCCGGTGGTCGAGCCGGCTCGGACGCCCCGCGCGGCCGGTCAGCGGCGCCGCAGCCGGCGCAGACCCTCCAGCAGCCGGTACGCCCGCTCGTCCGACAGGCCCAGACGGCGCTTGACGCGGTCGTACAGGTCGACCGCCGTGCGGTCGGCGGCGATGGCGGCCGCCTTGGTGCGGGCGTCCTCGGGCCGGGCCCGGTAGTGGGTCGAGCGGCGCACGGCGCCGTCGTCCTGGGTGAAGTAGTAGAGCGCCATCGAGCAGCGCGCCCGGTCGGGCGGGCAGGTCAGCGGGTCGGGGTGGCCGTGGTAGCTCTCGGAGCTGGTCGTGAACACCAGCATCCGGTTGCCCTTCGGCGCGACCTTCGCCTGCGCCGCCGTCATGTCGACGTCCCACAGCTCGAGCTCGCCGCCCCAGTCCTCGCCCCACTCGCGGTTGAGGTACAGCAGGATGTTGACCCGCCGGCTCCAGTCCTCGTGGCCGTGGTGGGTCGAGAAGTCGGTGTGGACGTTCAGGTGGCCGCCGCGCAGCGTCTGGTGCAGGCCGCCGCCGTCCATGGTCCAGTCCGGCATCAGGCCCTCGATGCCGGTGAGCCGCTCGAGGTAGGCCACGAACTCCGGCGAGCAGAGCTCGCGCGCGACCGCCTGCAGCGACTCGGCCCAGGTGTCCGGCTCGGTGTTGCCGTACTTGGTCTCGTTGACGTGCAGGTAGCCCTTCCAGAACGGGTCGCGGATGGGCGGGAAGTCGGCGCTGGCCGCCGCGAACGCCTCCGGCGTCAGCACGTCGTCGAGCACGACGTGCGGGTACGGGTGGGCGGAGCGGTAGGCCGCAGCGGTCTGCGGCAGCTCGGACTCCAGCGTCGCGAGGTCGACCAGGGACAGGACCCCGGGCACCGGGAGCGCGGGCGGCTGCGTCATGCCGAGGAGTATGCAGCAATCCCTCCCGTCGACCCTACTGACCAGTAGACTTCCCCGAGGACGCCCGCCGAGGTGCGTCCGAACGGGCGCCCGGGGGCGCCGGACCGAAGGAGGGGGGCCGAGGTGGTGGACCTCGACCGCCGCGCGACGAGCGGCACCGGCGCGGTGCGCACCGGCGTCCTCGTGGTCGCCTACAACGCCGCGACCACCCTGCGCGAGACGCTCGACCGGCTGCCGGAGGGCTTCCGCCGCACCGTCGACCACGTGCTGGTCAGCGACGACGCCAGCCACGACGAGACCTACGAGGTCGCGCTGCGCTACCAGTCCGGGTCGGTGCTGCCGCTCACCGTGGTCAAGCACGCCGCCAACCTCAAGTACGGCGGCAACCAGAAGTTCGGCTACCAGTGGGCGATGGAGCGCGGCCTCGACGTCGTCGTGCTGCTGCACGGCGACGCCCAGTACGCCCCCGAGGTGATCGAGTCGGTCGTCGCGCCGGTCGCGTCCGGCGAGGCCGACATGGTGATGGGGTCGCGGATGATGACGCCGGGGTCGGCGCTGCGCGGCGGCATGCCGGTCTACAAGTACGTCGGCAACCGCGTGCTCACGGCGTTCCAGAACTCGCTGACCGGCGCGGGGCTGTCGGAGTGGCACAGCGGGTACCGCGCGTACCGGGTCGACGCCCTCGCCGACCTCGGCTTCGCCGACTACTCCGACGACTACGACTTCGACACCGAGATCATCCTCGGCATGCTGGAAGCCGGGAAGCGCATCGTCGAGGTCCCGATCCCCACCTACTACGGCGACGAGGTCTGCTACGTGAACGGCATGCGGTACGCCAAGGACGTCGCGATCGACACCGTGCGGCACCGCGCCCGGGCGATCGGGTTCGGCCAGGGCGCCGCCGACGGCACCGCCTACGAGCTCAAGCCGTCGCCGCACTCCTCGCACGGCCGGCTGCTCGCCTGGCTGGCGACCTACCCGGCGAGCCGCGTGCTCGACGTCGGGTGCTCCGACGGCCGCTTCGGCGAGCTCGTGCGGGCGCAGGGCCACCACGTCACCGGGGTCGACGTCGTCAAGCACGAGGGCGTGGGCGAGCGGCTCGACGACTTCGTGGAGGCCGACCTCGAGCGCGGGCTGCCCGCCGACGTCGGCACCGACAGCGACGTCGTGGTCGCGGCCGACGTCCTCGAGCACGTCGTCGACCCCGAGCGCCTGCTGCGCGAGCTGACCGACCGGCTGGCGCCGGGCGGCACGATCCTGGTGAGCGTCCCGAACTTCGGGCACTGGTACCCGCGCGGCCGCACGGCCCTCGGCCGGTTCGACTACGACAGCCGCGGCCCCCTCGACGAGGGCCACGTGCGCTTCTTCACCCGCCGCAGCTTCGCGCGCCTGGTGGCGCGCAGCGGCCTCAAGGTGGTGGCCCACGACGTCGTCGGCTCCCCCGTCGACGTCCTCGAGCGCGGCGGCGCCGGACGGCTGTCCGCCCTCGGCCGGCGCGTCGGGGCGGTCGACCGCGCCGCGACGCGGGCGTGGCCGACGATGTTCGGCTACCAGTTCCTCTACAAGCTCGCCCGGGCTTGACCGGCGCGGCACCCGCAGGCCGCACCGCGAGGGTCGCCACGGCCGCCGGCCTCGTCGCCGGCGTCCTGCCGTTCCTCGCCGTGCTGCTGTCGGGCACCGACCTGCTCCGCACGGCCCACCGCTTCCGGTACGGGTCGAACTTCTTCGACACCCAGGCCCGCGCCCTGATGGACGGCCACCTCTGGGTCCCCGAGGGCTCGCTCGGCATCGAGGGCTTCGAGGTCGGCGGGCGCACCTACATGTACTTCCCGCCGTTCCCGGCGCTGCTGCGCATCCCCGTCTTCCTGGTGACCGACGAGTTCGACGGCCGCCTCAGCCTGCTGTCGATGGCGCTGGCGTTCGGGGTGTTCTGCTTCGTCGCCGCCCGGCTCCTGTGGCTGGTCCGGTGGTGCCTGCGCGGCGAGGAGCCCGTGGGTCGCGTCGAGGCCGTGGCCGTCGCCGGCTTCCTCGCAGCCGCGACCGGCGGCACGGTGCTGACCTTCGACGCCGCACTGCCGTGGGTCTACCACGAGGTCTACCTCTGGTCGTGCGCGCTCGTGCTGAGCTGCGCCTACCTGCTGGTCCGGCTCGTGCTCGAGCCCGCACCCGCCCGGGCCGGGTGGCTCGCGGCCGTGCTGGCCGCCACGGCCCTCACCCGCACCACCGGCGGCTGGGCCATGTGCCTCGTCGCCGTCGTCGCCGGGGTGTGGCTCTGGACCTCCCGCGGCGACGCCGCGCGCCGCCGCACCGGTCCGTGGCTGGCGGGTCTGGCGGTGCTCGCCCTGGGGGTGGGCGTCGCCGTGAACATGGCGAAGTTCGGCCACCCGTACCTGTTCCCGCTCGAGGACCAGGTGTGGACCGGGCTGAACGCACGGCGCCGCGAGGCGCTCGAGGTGAACGGCGGCACCATCACCGGACCCCAGTTCTTCCTCAGCTCGCTGCAGGCCTACTTCCGTCCCGACGGCATCCGGTTCGTCGACCACCTGCCGTTCGTCACGCTGCCCGCCGAGCCGGCCGAGGGGGTCGGCGGGGCGTTCGTCGACCAGTCCTACCGGACGGGCAGCGTCACCTCGTTCATGACCCTGCTGCTGCTGCTCAGCCTGGCGAGCCTGCCGGTCGTGCTGGCGCGCGGACGGCGCACGCACGTGTCGGCGCTCCGGCTCCCGCTGCTCGGCACCGTCCTGGTCACCGGCGGCGTGATGGCGTACGGCTACCTGACCTACCGCTACACCAGCGAGTTCGTCCCGGCGCTCGTGCTCGGCGGCGCGATCGGTCTGGTCGGGCTGTGCCGCACGCTGCGCGGTGTCGGTGCCCTCCGTCGCGCCGGGCGGGTCGCGCTGGCCGCGACCGTCGTCGCGCTGGCGGTCGTCGCGACGGCGTCCCAGGTCGCGACGGGCAGCCAGGCCCTGGCCCAGACCTGGCGGGGCGACCGGTTGGTCGACTTCCTGACGCTGCAGCACCGCCTCGGGGGCGGGCCGGACGGCCCCGTCGTGGGGCTGGTCAGCCGGTCCGACGAGCTGCCGTCCGGCGGGCACGCCGACGACCTGCACGTCCGCGGCGACTGCGAGGCGCTCTACCTGCACACCGGCGACCGCTACGAGCCGTGGGTGCTCGTCGAGGAGCGCGACGTCGTGGTGACCGTGCACGCGCTCGAGTCCGGCCAGCTCCCGGGCACGGCGCGGCTGTACGACCTCGCCGGGGTCGAGCAGCGGTACGTCGGCCTGGAGAACTACCAGGGCCTGGCCCGGCTGGTGATCGACGACCCGTTCCAGGACTTCTACGGCCCCTGGTTCGAGCTGCCCGCCGGCTCGTCCGTCGAGGTGCGGGCGCACGCCCGTTCCGACACCGGGCAGTTCGAGCTCACCGCCGGCGGCACGCTGCTGCAGGCGCCGGTCGCCGAGTGGACCTCGGACTGGTCGACCGCGAGCCCGGTGCTGCTGACGCACACCGTCGGCCGCGACCGCACGCTCGACGACCTCGGGCTACGCCTCGACGTGCGCCCCGGTCCGCGACCGGCGCTGTGCAGCGCGCTGCTCGCCGACCTGGAGCAGGCCGGCGGCTGACCGACCCGTCCGGGCGGCGCGTCAGTCCTCGAGCGTGGCGGGCCAGGGGCCGGGCTTGTAGTTGGGCTCGATGCCGTTCTCGCCGCCCATCGCCGACTCGACCGCGCCGGTCGCGGGGTACAGGCCCTCGCGGGCCCAGCGGTCGAGCAGGGTGATCACGCCGAGCCGCTCGTCCGGGCTGAAGTTGCAGTGCCCGGCGCCGTACGGCGCGCCGTCCTCCTCGCTGTAGGTGGCGGGTGCCGACGAGTACAGCTGGACGACGTCGGAGGTGCGGTCGGGGTTGGCGGCCGCGCGCTCGGCGAACACCGTCTCGTTCTGCACCAGCACCAGCGGGTCGGCGGTGGTGTGCAGCGTGATCGTCGGGTCCTGCACCGCACCGGTCGGCGTGCCGCTGTCGGCGAAGGACTGCCGGGCGGCGGCGTCGGCCTCGAGCCGCTCCCCCGCCTCCAGCTCGGCCAGCAGCCGGTCGGTGGTGCCCTCGCCGCCGACGGTGTCGATCAGACCGCGCTCGGCGTCGTCGACCCGCTCGGCGTAGTCGACCCCGACGTTGGTCGAGGGGTTGCCGCTGAACCGCTGCTCGATCTCGTAGCGGCCGTAGGTCGAGTAGCCGAGCGCGGTGAGCGCGGCCTCGGCGCGGGCCCGCACCTGCGACTCGACCGTGCTGCCGTCGTAGGTCGCCGTCTTCGTCGGGGCGTCGGTGAGCGCCGCGACCATCAGGATGCGCGGCACGCCGTTCGCGGTGTCGCCCCCCGCCGCGACCACGGCGTCGAAGCCGAGCTGCCAGCTGGCGACGGCGTCGTCGAAGTCGGAGTAGCCGGTGAGCTCGAGCTCGGGGGCCAGCAGCGTCTTCGTCGCGTACGACACGTCGAGCGCGAGGTCGAGGTTCGCCACCGGGCCGGCCAGCACGCCGCACAGCGGCGCGGCCGCCGTGACCCAGTCGGGGTTGCGCTCGGCCAGCACCTGCGTCACGAGACCACCGAGGCTGTCGCCCCACACGTAGGTGCGGTCGGGGTCGCCCACGGTCTCGACGAAGTGCTCGTGCAGCGCCTCGCCGGCGGCCACGCCGTCCGCGACCGCCCAGCCGTTCGAGGCGTACGCCGACCCGGCGAGCGCGTAGCCCTCGGCGAGCAGGGCCTCGGCGGCGCGCTCGTCGCCGGAGGAGTACCCGGGCGCGGGGTCGGGGTCGGTGTTCACGGGCTCGAAGTCCGGCGGCGCGGCCTCGGCCTGGCGGTACCCGTGGCTGTACAGCAGCAGCGTCCCGTTCCACGAGTCCGGCATCAGGATCTCGAAGGCGGCACCGTCGATCTCGCCGGAGCACTGGTCGGCGCACGCGGTGAAGGCGACGTCGGTGCGCGTCGTCCGTTCGCGCTCGGTGCGGCTCGCGCCGTCCCCGCCGTCGTCACCACCGCAGGCGGCGAGCAGGAGCAGCGACGCGGCGCCGGCCGCGACGAACGGGACCGACCTGGCAGCGCTGCGCATGGCCGGAGTCTGGCACGCGCTCCCGCCCGGACGAGGCCGAACACGCCAGGTCGTTACCGACCGGTAGCCGGACGTGCGGACGTCAGTGCGCGGCGTCGTCCCAGCTGCGCCCGGACCCGACCGACACCTCGAGGTCGACCGCGAGGTCGGCGGCCCCCGCCATCTGCGCGCGGACGACCTCCTCGAGCTGCTCCCGCTCGCCGTCGGCCACCTCGAGGACGAGCTCGTCGTGCACCTGCAGCAGCATCCGCGACCGCATCCGCCGGTCGCGCAGCTCGCGTTCGACGCCGAGCATCGCGACCTTGATGACGTCGGCGGCCGAGCCCTGGATCGGCGCGTTCAGGGCCATCCGCTCGGCCATCTCGCGGCGCTGGCGGTTGTCGCTGGTGAGGTCGGGCAGGTAGCGGCGGCGTCCGAAGATGGTCGAGGTGTACTCGTCGCGCCGCGCCTGGTCGACGACGCCGCGCAGGTAGTCGCGCACGCCGCCGAAGCGCTCGAAGTACTCGTCCATCAGCTCCTTGGCCTCGCCCGTGCTGATCGTCAGCTGGCGGGAGAGCCCGAACGCGCTGAGGCCGTAGGCGAGCCCGTACGACATCGCCTTGATCTTCGAGCGCATCGCCGGGGTCACCTCCTCCGGCGGGACGCCGAACACCCGCGACCCGACGAACCGGTGCAGGTCCTCGCCGGAGCGGAACGCCTCGATGAGCCCCTCGTCCTTCGACAGGTGCGCCATGATCCGCATCTCGATCTGGCTGTAGTCGGCGGTCAGCAGCGACTCGTAGCCGTCGCCCACGACGAAGACCTCGCGGATGCGGCGTCCGGCGTCGGTGCGGATCGGGATGTTCTGCAGGTTCGGCTCGGTGCTCGACAGCCGGCCGGTGGCCGCGACGATCTGGCTGTACGTGGTGTGGATGCGGCCGTCCGGCGCCACCGACTTGATCAACCCCTCGACCGTCTGCCGCAGCCGGATCACGTCGCGGTGGGCGAGCAGGTGCCGCAGGAACGGGTGCTCGGTCTTCACGTACAGGTCGTTCAGCGAGTCGGCGTCGGTGGTGTACCCCGACTTGATCCGCTTCGTCTTCGGCATCTGCAGCTGGTCGAAGAGCACCTCCTGCAGCTGCTTCGGCGACCCCAGGTTCACCTCGCGCCCGATGGCGGCGTAGGCCTCCTGGGCCTCCTTCGCGACGCCGGCGTCGAAGGTCGAGGCCAGCTCGTCGAGCAGGTCGCGGTCGACCCCGACGCCGGTGGCCTCCATCTCGCGCAGCACCTCGACCAGCGGCAGCTCCATGTCGCGAAGCAGCGCGTCGCCGCCGCGACCGGCCAGCTCGGACGCCAGCACCTCGGACAGCTCCATCACGGCCGCGGCGCGCACCACCGCGGGCTCGGAGTCGTCGGGTGCGGCGTCCTCGCCGGCCGGCTGCAGCTCGGCGTCGAGGGTGAGCTGCGCCTGGTCGTCGTCGCCCGCGGCCTCGGCGCCCGCCTCGGCGCTCGCGCCGGTGTCGAGCCGCAGCTCGCGGTGCAGGTGCCGCACGGCCAGGTCGGCGAGGTCGTAGGTGCGCTGGTCGGGCCGCGACAGGTAGGCCGACAGCGCCGTGTCGCCGGCCAGACCTGCCAGTGGCAGGCCCGCGCCCAGCAGGGCGTGCATCGCCGGCTTGGCGTCGTGCAGGTACTTCGGGCGGTCGGGATCGGCGAGCCACTCCCCCAGCGCGTCGCGCGCCGGCCCGTCGAGGCCGTCGTCGCGCAGGTCGAACCACGCGCTGGCCCCGGCCGGGGTGCGCACCGCGACGCCGGTGGCCTGCCCGCCGACGCCGAGCGGGCCCGACACCGCGAGCGCGCCGCCGTCGGCGCCGTGCTGCTCGAGCCAGGCCGCCACCTGCTCGCCCTCGGGACGGTCGACCTCGAGCTCGAAGCCGCCCTCGGCCTCCGGCTCGGGCGCCGAGAGGTACTCGAACAGCCGGTCGCGCAGCACCCTGAACTCGAGCCCGTCGAAGACGCGGTGCACCTCCTCGCGGTCCCACGACTGCGCCTTGAGGTCGTCGACGGTGACCGGCAGGTCGAGGTCGTCGACCAGGCCGTTCAGCCGCCGGTTGCGCAGCACGCCGTCGAGGTGCTCGCGCAGGTTCTCGCCGGCCTTGCCCTTGATCTGGTCGACCACGGCGACGACGCCGTCGAGGTCGCCGTACGTGGTGATCCACTTGGCGGCGGTCTTCGGGCCGACGCCGGGCACGCCCGGCAGGTTGTCGCTGGTCTCGCCCACCAGGGCGGCGAGGTCGGGGTACAGCCGCGGCGGGACGCCGTACTTCTCCTCGACCTTGGCCGGGGTCATCCGGATCAGCTCGGAGACTCCGCGCACCGGGTACAGCAGCGTGGTGGTCTCGGACACCAGCTGGAAGGCGTCGCGGTCGCCGGAGGAGATGACGACCTCCATGCCCTGCTCGCGGCCCTGCCGGGTCAGGGTGGCGATGACGTCGTCGGCCTCGTAGCCCTCCTTCTCGACGACGACGATGCGCAGCGCGGCGAGCACCTCCTTCACCAGGTCGACCTGGCCGCGGAACTCCTCGCGGGTGGTGGCGCGGTTCGCCTTGTACTCCGCGTACTGCTCGCTGCGGAACGTCTGGCGCGACACGTCGAAGGTGACCGCGACGTGCGTCGGCGCCTCGTCGCGCAGGACGTTGATGAGCATGGAGGTGAAGCCGAACACCGCGTTCGTCGGCTGCCCGGTGCGGGTGGCGAAGTTCTCGACCGGCAGGGCGAAGAAGGCCCGGTACGCCAGCGAGTGGCCGTCGACGAGCAGGAGCCGGGAGGCGGGGGCGTCGGTCACCGTCCCACCCTAGGACGCGGGACCGACAGGCTCCCGCGGACCAGGGCTCCTCAGACCAGGGCGTCGGTGCGGCGCCCGTGCCGCAGCTCGCGGCGTCGCCGGGCGAGCACCTGCTCGAGGCCGGTGCGGCGCCGCGCACCCCCCTCGGACCCGAGCCGGCGCAGCAGGTTCTGCACGCTCACCGCGCGCTGCGCCGTCAGCGGGGCGAAGCCGAGCCGCGCCAGGAAGCGGTGCGCCTCGCGCCAGGTGGGCGGCAGCGTGCACACGACCTCGTCGAGGCCGGACTGCTCGGCGGTGGCGGCGGCCTGGCGCAGCAGCGCGCGGGCAACGCCCCGGCGCCGGTGCTCGGGGTGCACCCAGAGCTGCTCGACGTGGACGGCCTCGTGACCGGTGAGCGGGAGCAGCTCGCCGCGGCGCAGCACCAGGACGCCGACGGGCTCGCTGCCCGGGCGGTCGTGGGCCAGCAGCACCTGCACGTCCTCGCGGCGCAGCAGCGCCTCGAGGCGGGACCGGTCGACCACGAACCCCGAGCGCGGCGGCTCGCCCGCGCGCTGGTGGTCGCGCTGGTGGTCGGGGTCGTCGTCGCGGGCCCGGGTCACGAGCACCAGCAACGACGTCAGGTCCCCCGGCTGCGCCCCCCGCACGGTGACGGCCGCACGTCCCACGCTCGTCCCTCCCGGGCTCCAGGTCGGTCGCACCACGTCGCCGACGACCCGCCGACTCTGCCGCAGCGGCCACCCCCGAGGGAACCGCCTTGGACCACTCGGGTGAATGGTGCCATCCACCCGGTCCACCCGGTCTACCGGCCGGTAGCCGGAGCGTGGGCGGGGCCGTCCGGGGGACGCAGGTCTCGGGCGGGTCACGACCTCGGCCAGGACCCCGCGCCCGAGGTCCCCGGTGCGACAGACTGCCTGGGCTAGAGTCCTCCCCGCTCCACCCGCGCACGACCCCCTGACTCCCCTCGCCAGACCCCCGCCACCCGCGACGGGTCCGACCCTGGAGGTGCCCCCGTGCCCACAGGCGCATCCGCCTGGCCCGCGCGCCGGGTGGCAGCCGTGCTGATCGGCCTCGTCCTGGCCGCGTTCGCCGTGCTGCTGCCCGCCGTGCAGGTCTCCGCCGCGACGACGGCCACCACGCCGCCGGCCGGTGGCGAGACGTCCGCACCGCCGACCGAGGGCGACCCCGCCGCGAGCGCGCCCGCGTCCCCGGAGAACATCCGGGTCCGGGTGATCCTCAACCGCGAGGGCGTCCCGGACGTCGGCTTCACGGTGTCGCAGGGCGGCAGCGAGATCGGCACGGGCACCACCGACGCCGACGGCCAGGCGGTCGTCCCCGTCCCCGGCCCGGGCACCTACTCGGTCGAGGTCGACACCGAGACCCTGCCCGAGGGCGTGAGCCTGCAGAACGAGGACCGCAACCCGGCGGACGCCGTGGTGAACCCGGCGCAGACCAAGCCGATCGCGTTCCCGCTCGTCGACGGCGACGCGCCGGCCCCGCCGACCGCCGGCTCGAGCAGCGGCTTCGGCCTCGACGACGTGCCGCAGCTGATCGCGAACGGCCTGCGCTTCGGCCTGATCCTCGCGCTCGCCGCGATCGGCCTGTCGGTCATCTTCGGCACCACCGGCCTCACCAACTTCGCCCACGGCGAGCTGATGACGTTCGGCGCGCTGATCGGGTACCTGTTCAACGTCACGATCGGCCTGCCCTTCGAGATCGCCGCGGTGCTCGCGGTCGTCCTCGGCGGTGCGTTCGGCTACCTGAACGACAAGCTGCTCTGGGAGCCGCTGCGCAAGCGCGGCACCGGCCTGGTCGCGATGATGATCGTCTCGATCGGCCTGGGCCTGCTGCTGCGCTACTTCTTCAGCCTCACCAAGGTGTTCGGCACCCGGTCGCTGTTCTACGACAAGTACCAGGGCCAGGCCGGCATCGACTTCGGCGCCTTCCTGCTGCGTCCGATCGACCTGTTCGCGATGGGCGTCTCGATCGTCGTCCTGCTGCTGGTCGGGTTCGGCCTGCTGCGCACCCGCATCGGCAAGGCGACCCGCGCCGTGGCCGACAACCCCGCCCTCGCGTCCGCGTCCGGCATCGACGTCGACCGCGTGATCAAGGTGGTCTGGATGGTCGGCGGCGCGCTCGCCGCGCTGTCCGGGGTCCTGCTGGCGATGGGCCAGGGCATGAACTTCCTGCTGGGCTTCCAGATCCTGCTGCTGGTGTTCGCCGCGGTCACCCTCGGCGGCCTCGGCACCGCCTTCGGCGCGCTGGTCGGCAGCATCGTGGTGGGCCTGTTCATCGAGCTCAGCACGCTGGTGCTGGCGCCCAGCCTCAAGACCGTCGGAGCCCTGGCCGTGCTGATCCTGGTGCTCCTCATCCGACCGCAGGGCATCCTCGGTCGCCGCGAGCGGATCGGCTGAGGGAGCAGACATGGACTGGGGCAACATCTTCCAGAACGCCGCGACGTCGCTGATCGGCCTCGACACGGTCGTCTTCGCGCTGGCCGCCATCGGCCTGAACGTGCACTTCGGCTACTCGGGCCTGCTGAACTTCGGCCAGGCCGCCTTCGTCGCGGTCGGCGCCTACTCGGTCGGCATCGTCGTCGCCATCTCCGGCCTGCCGCTGTGGCTCGGCCTGCTCGTCGGCATGCTGGCCTCGGTCGTGCTCGCCCTGCTGCTGGGCATCCCGACCCTGCGGCTGCGGGCCGACTACCTGGCCATCGCGACGATCGCCGCGGCCGAGATCCTGCGGCTCATCGTGCGCTCGTCCGAGATGCGCGAGGTCACAGGCGGTTCCAACGGCATCACCGGCTTCGCGGGCGGCTTCTACGAGGCCAACCCGATCCCCCCGGGCACCTACGGCTTCGGTCCGTGGCAGTTCGGGGAGCGCACCACCTGGATCCTGCTGGTGGGCTGGCTCACCGTCGCGATCTGCTGCGTGCTCGTCTTCCTGATGATGCGCTCGCCCTGGGGCCGCGTCCTCAAGGGCATCCGCGAGGACGAGGACGCCGTGCGCAGCCTCGGCAAGAACGTCTACTCGTTCAAGCTGCAGGCGCTCATCATCGGTGGCGTCATCGGCTCGCTCGCCGGCTTCATCTCGGCGCTCGGCAAGGCCGCCGTGCAGCCGGACAACTACTCCACCGAGTTCACGTTCTACGCGTACACCGTGCTGCTGCTCGGCGGCGCCGCCCGCGTGCTCGGTCCCGTGGTCGGGGCGATGATCTTCTGGGCGGTGCTGTCGCTCACCGACACCGTGCTGCGCCAGGCGGTCGGCGAGGGCTACCTGCCGTTCCTGACCACGAACGACCCCGGCCCGGTCCGGTTCATGCTCGTCGGCCTCGCGCTGATGCTGCTCATGATCTTCCGACCACAGGGGATCTTCGGCGACAAGAGGGAGCTCGCGATCAATGCCCGCTGAGATGCGCAAGGGCGGCACCGCCCACGCGACCCGCAAGGACGCCGCCACGGCCGCGTTCACCGGCGTCGCCGCCACGCCGGGCAGCAAGAAGCCCGACCCGATCCTGGTCGCCGACGGCGTCCAGCGCGTGTTCGGCGGCCTCAAGGCCGTCGACGTCGAGCACGTCGAAATCCAGCGCGGTGCCATCACCGCGCTGATCGGGCCCAACGGCGCCGGCAAGACGACGTTCTTCAACCTGCTCACCGGGTTCGACCGGCCGCAGAAGGGGAACTGGCAGTTCAACGGCCGTCCCCTCGCCGGTGTGGCGCCGCACAAGGTGGCGCGCGGCGGCATGGTCCGCACCTTCCAGCTCACCAAGGCGCTCTCGCGCATGACGGTGCTCGAGAACATGCGCCTCGGGGCCACCGGCCAGGGCGGCGAGAACCTGTTCAAGGGGCTCGTCCCCGGGCTGTGGTCCAAGCAGGAGCGGGCCATCACCGACCAGGCGATGGAGCTGCTGGTGCGGTTCAAGCTCGACGCCAAGGCCGGCGACTTCGCCGGCTCGCTGTCCGGCGGCCAGCGCAAGCTGCTCGAGATGGCCCGGGCGCTGATGAGCAAGCCCGAGATGGTCATGCTCGACGAGCCGATGGCGGGCGTGAACCCGGCGCTGACGCAGTCGCTCCTGGGACACGTCAAGGACCTGCGCGAGCAGGGCATGAGCGTGCTGTTCGTCGAGCACGACATGGACATGGTCCGCGACATCTCGGACTGGGTGATCGTGATGGCGCAGGGCACGGTCGTCGCCGAGGGCCGGCCGGACGAGGTGATGGCCGACCCGGCCGTCATCGACGCCTACCTGGGCGGTCACCACGACGCGCCGCTCACCGAGGAGGACGAGCAGCGTCAGCTGGCGGAGGCGGAGAAGGCGCTCGAGGCCGAGCGCGCCGAGGCGGAGGAGCTCTGATGGCAGGCCTGAGCAAGGGCACGGACGCGCCGGTCGACCGGCGCGGGCACGAGCTGGGCGCCCGCAAGGCGCTGCTGCGGGCCGACGAGCTGGTGGCCGGCTACCTGCCGGGCGTCAACATCCTCAACGGGTCCGACCTGTACGTGAACGAGGGCGAGCTCGTCGGCATCATCGGCCCGAACGGCGCCGGCAAGTCGACGCTGCTCAAGGCCCTGTTCGGCCTGGTGCAGATCCGGTCCGGCACGGTCACGCTGCGCGGCCAGGACATCACCGGCCTCAAGGCGAACAAGCTGGTGTCGCAGGGCGTCGGCTTCGTGCCGCAGACGAACAACGTGTTCCCCTCGCTCACGATCGAGGAGAACCTGCAGATGGGCGTCTACCAGAAGCCGTCCAGCTTCAAGAAGCAGTTCGAGTTCGTCGCCGGCCTGTTCCCCGCCCTGGCCGACCGTCGCGCCCAGCGCGCCGGCTCGCTGTCGGGCGGCGAACGGCAGATGGTCGCGATGGGCCGCGCGCTGATGATGGAGCCGTCGGTGCTGCTGCTCGACGAGCCGTCGGCAGGCCTGTCGCCCGCGCTGCAGGACGAGGTGTTCATCCGGACCCGCCAGATCAACCGGGCCGGCGTCTCGGTGATCATGGTCGAGCAGAACGCCCGCCGCTGCCTGCAGATCGTCGACCGCGGCTACGTGCTCGACCAGGGCCGCAACGCCTACACCGGCACCGGCAAGTCGCTCGCGAACGACCCCAAGGTGATCGAGCTCTACCTGGGGACGCTGGCCAAGGCCTGACTCCCCCGCACGTCCCGCCAGAGCCCCGTCCGGTCCACCGGACGGGGCTCTCGCACGTGGTGAGCAGAACACGGGCGTCCGCGGACGCCGGACGCCCCGTTCCTGCGCATCCGGCGCCGGCCCCGACCGCCCATCGATCTCCTGCGGACGCACGAAGGGCCCGGCCGTGAGGCCGGGCCCTTCGCGTCACCGATCAGAGCGTGCCGGGCACGTACTCCAGGTTGGTGTACTTGTTGTCGGCGCCGTACTGGTACACGCCGATGGTGGCCTGCGTCGGGTCACCCTTGTCGCTGAACTCGACCGGACCGGACTTGCCGTCGTAGTCGATGTCGGTGCCGTCCGCGAGCAGGTCGGCGCAGGTCTTGAAGTCCGAGCACTTCTCGCCCTCGGCCGACACGGCCTGCAGCTGGGCCGCGATGGCCTCGCCCGAGTCGTCACCGGCGGCGATGGCGGCCAGCGCGATCAGAATCGTCGCGTCGTAGGACTCCGGCGCGTAGCTGTAGTCCTTGAGCTCCGGGTCGACCGCGAGCAGCGCGTCCCGGAAGGCCTGGTCGGCCTCGGCGCCCGGCAGGGTGCCCTTGACGCCCTCGAGGGTGCCGGGGGCGAAGTCGGCGCTGTAGTCCGACAGGTTGCCGTCGACGAAGTAGAGCGGCACGGTGTCGGGGCCGATGCCCTGCGCCTGCAGCTCGGGGACGATCTTCTTGGTCTCCTCGAAGCCGACCAGGACGATCGCCTCGGGGTTCTGGCCCTTGAGCTCGGTGACCTCGGCCGAGAAGCTGGCGGCCTTGGGGTCGTAGATGATCGGGCCGTCGCCGGTGATGGCGCCGCCGCCGCCCTCGAGCGAGAGCTGGATGTTCTCGGCGAGGCCGGTGCCGTACGGGTCGTCGAGGGCGAGGACGCCCACGTTCAGGTACCCGTCGTTGAGCAGGACGTCACCCATCACGCGACCCTGGAGCACGTCGGACGGCGCGGTACGGAAGTACAGGCCGTTGTCGTCGTAGTCGGTGAAGTCGGGCGAGGTGTTCGCCGGCGAGAAGTGGACGACGCCCGCACCGGTGATCTTGTCGATGACGGTGAACGAGACGCCCGACGACGCGGCGCCGATGACGGCGTCGACGTTCTCGGACAGGAGACGGTCCACGGACTGCGAGGCGATGTCGGTCGAGGTGTCGCCGGAGTCGGAGTCGACCTTGCGGACCTCCTTGCCGTTCACGCCGCCGGCCGCGTTGATCTCGTCGATCGCGAGCTGGACACCGGCGAACTCGGGCGGGCCGAGGAACGCGAGGTTGCCCGTCTGCGGCAGCAGGGTGCCGATGACGAGCTCGCCGTCACCCGTGGCCGCGCCGCCGTCGGAGGACGTCTCGGACGCCGTGGTGCCCGGGTCGTCCTCCTCGCCACCGCCGCAGGCCGCGAGCGCGAGCGCCGCGATACCCAGAACCGCCGTCGTGCGCCAGGCGCGCGCGGGTCGGATCATGAATCGTTCTCCTTCTTCCGGCTGGGCGGGTGGCCCAGCACCGCTGGTGGAGCGACCGTACCTGCCGGGGGTGCTGCCAGTCAGTCACATCGGAAGATGGTGACGTCGTTGTTGCCGACTCGTGACCTCGTGCGGCGGAAGGCTGTCAGCCGCGCGCCGGACGGCGCTTGCCCGCAGCGGGCTTGGACGCCTGCGAGACCACCACGTCGGCCACCTCGCGCATGCTGAGGCGGCGGTCCATCGAGGTCTTCTGGATCCAGCGGAAGGCCTCGGGCTCGGACAGCCCCATCGACTGCATCAGCAGGCCCTTCGCGCGCTCGACGGCCTTGCGGGTCTCGAACCGCTCGGTGACGTCGGCGACCTCCTCCTCGAGCGCGAGGATCTCGCGGTGCCGGCTGATCGCGATCTCGACCGCGGGCAGCAGCTGGGAGGCGTTGAACGGCTTGACGACGTACGCCATGGCGCCGGCGTCGCGGGCCCGCTCGACCAGCTCGGTCTGCGAGAAGGCGGTGAGCAGGACGACGGGCGCGAGGCGTTCCTTGCCGATCCGCTCCGCGGCCGAGATGCCGTCCATGACAGGCATCTTCACGTCCATGACGACCACGTCGGGGCGAGTCTCCTCGGCCAGGCGCACCGCCGCCTCGCCGTCGCCGGCCTCCCCCACGACGTCGAACCCGTTCTCGCGCAACGTCTCGACGACGTCGAGCCGGATGATGGCCTCGTCCTCCGCGACGACGACGCGACGTCGTCCGGTCGGCGCCTCGACGGCCGGCTCGGCGGCGTCAGCGGGCTGGGCAGGCAGGCTGTCCTCGGTGCTCACGTGGGCTAGCCTATGACGCAGATGTTTCGCTCGCGTTAGCCCCGGTACCCCAACGGCAGAGGGCGACGACTCAAACTCGTTTCAGTGTGGGTTCGAATCCCACTCGGGGCACGCACGCGACGCTGTCGGTGGTGAGCGGCAGGCTTCGCGACGTGCACCCTCTCGACGTGGTGACGGCCGCGCTCGAGGCCGTGCAGGCGGGCGAACCGGTCACCGACGCAGCGCGCAGGCTGGGTCTGCCGCGCAGCACGCTCGCGGGCTGGGTGCGGTCGGGGCCGCCTGCCCGTCCCTCGACGCGCCCGTGCCCGCGGTGCACCGGTTCGTCCCTCGATGAGGGGGCGTACGCGCACCTGCTCGGGCTCTACCTGGGTGACGGCTGCCTCAGCGAGCAGGTACGTCGCGGCGTCTACGCCCTCCGCATCGCCTGCGCCGACGACTACCCCCGGCTGGTGCAGGAGTGCGAGAACAGCATCCGAGCGGTGCGTCCCGGCGCCGTGTCGCGCGTCCGCAAGCAGGGGTGCGTCTCGGTCGAGGCGTACTGGACGCACTGGCCCTGCCTGTTCCCGCAGCACGGCCCCGGTCGCAAGCACGAGCGCCCCATCGTCCTCGAGCCGTGGCAGCGCGAGGTCGTCGAGCAGCACCCGGGCCGGTTCCTGCGCGGAATGTTCCACTCCGACGGCTGCCGGGTGCAGAACTGGGCGACCCGCACGGTCGACGGCGTCACGATCAGGTACGAGGGCTACCCGCGGTACTTCTTCAGCAACCGGTCGGCCGACGTGATCAGCCTGTGCACCTGGGCGCTCGACCTGCTCGGGGTCCGGTGGACGCGCCCGCGGCCCGACCACGTCTCCGTGGCGCGCCGCGACGCGGTCGCCGTGCTCGACGAGCACGTCGGGCCGAAGACGTGACCTCGGCCGGCCGCGAGCTACTCCTGCGGCGACCGGTAGGCCGGGGCTACGCCGTCGACGGCGTCACCCATCGTGTGCACGCGCATCGCGTTCGTCGAGCCGGGGATGCCGGGAGGCGACCCGGCGACGATCACGACCTGCTCGCCCTTCTCCGCCCGGCCGATCGACAGCAGCGAGGTGTCGACCTGGAGCACCATCTCGTCGGTGTGCTTGACGAAGGGCGCGAGGAACGTCTCGATGCCCCAGGTCAGCGCCAGCTGCGAGCGCACCCGCGGCTCGGGCGTGAACGCCAGCACGGGGATGCGTGAGCGCAGCCGCGACATCCGCCGCGCCGAGTCGCCGGACTGGCTGAAGGTCACCAGGTACTTCACGTCGAGCAGCGAGCCGACCTGCGAGGCGGCCCAGGTGATCGCGCCGCCCTTGGTGCTCGGCTGGGTGCCGAGCGGCTGGATGCGCTCGAGGCCGTGGTCCTCGGTGTTCTCGATGATGCGGGCCATCGTGCGCACCGCCTCGAACGGGTACTTCCCGACGCTGGTCTCGCCGGAGAGCATGATCGCGTCGGCGCCGTCCAGCACGGCGTTCGCGGCGTCGGACGCCTCCGCGCGGGTGGGGCGCGGCGAGCCGATCATCGACTCGAGCACCTGGGTGGCGACGATCACGGGCTTGGCGTTGCGGCGGGCGATCTCGACGGCGCGCTTCTGCACCAGCGGCACCTGCTCGAGCGGCAGCTCGACGCCGAGGTCGCCGCGGGCGACCATGATCGCGTCGAAGGTCACGACGATCTCGTGCAGGTTCTCGACGGCCTGCGGCTTCTCGATCTTGGCGATGACGGGGACGCGGAAGCCCTCCTCGTCCATGATCCGGCGGACGTCGTCGACGTCGGCGGCGCTGCGCACGAACGACAGCGCGACCATGTCCACGCCTGTGCGCAGCGCCCACCGCAGGTCCTCGGCGTCCTTGTCGGACAGCGCCGGGACGCTCACCGCGACGCCGGGAAGGTTCAGACCCTTGTTGTTGCTGACCGGCCCGGGCACGACGCACTCGGTGTGCACGTCGTTGCCCTCGACCGACAGCACCTTCAGCGACACCTTGCCGTCGTCGACCAGGATCGTGTCGCCGGCGGCGACGTCGCCGGGCAGGCCGACGTGGGTGGTCGAGACCCGGTCGGCGGTGCCGACGACGTCGTCGGTGGTGA
The DNA here is from genome assembly GCF_054777815.1 of Angustibacter speluncae. Lineage (NCBI taxonomy): Bacteria > Bacillati > Actinomycetota > Actinomycetes > Kineosporiales > Kineosporiaceae > Angustibacter > Angustibacter speluncae. The sequence continues at coordinate 23,224 of NZ_BAAHAF010000112.1, forward strand.
TCGTCAGCCGGTCGCCGACGGCGAGGTCGACGGGCCCGTCGGCGAACCGTCCGAGCCGGATCTTCGGGCCCTGCAGGTCTGCGAACACGCAGACGGCGCGGCCGGTCTCGTCGCTCGCCCGGCGCACGTGCTGGTACGCGGTCAGGTGGTCGGCGTGGTCGCCGTGGCTGAGGTTCAGGCGGGCGACGTCCATGCCGGAGCGGACGAGCTCGAGCACGTTCTCGTAGCTCCCGACGGCGGGTCCCAGCGTGCAGACGATCTTGGCTCGGCGCATGGCTCCAACCTAGTTGTGGCGGCGACCCGCGGGTGACGCGGGTCACACGGTGGGACGACGGTCAGACGGTGAGCGGGCGCGCCGTGGGCGGGATCGGCGCGGGCAGCGTGGTGGTGCCGGTGAGGAACCGGTCGACGCCGGCGGCGCACGCCCGTCCCTCGGCGATCGCCCACACGATCAGCGACTGCCCGCGACCGGCGTCGCCCGCCACGAAGACGCCGTCGCGCGAGGACATGTAGGAGTCGTCGCGGCGCACGTTGCCGCGCTCGTCGAGCTCGACGCCGAGCTGCTCGACCAGCCCCTGCTGCTGCGGGCCGGTGAAGCCCATCGCGAGCAGGACGAGCTGGGCGGGGATCTCGCGCTGGGACCCCTCCACCGGACGGAACCGGCCGTCGACCATCTCGACCTCCTCGAGCCGCAGCGCGCCGACGGCGCCGTCGCCGTCGTCGACCAGCTCGCTGGTGCTGACGGCGTAGACCCGCTCGCCGTTCTCCTCGTGGGCGGACGAGACCCGGTAGATCATCGGGTAGGTGGGCCACGGGTGGGCGTCGGAGCGCTCCTCGGCGGGCCGCGGCATGATCTCGAGCTGGGTCACCGAGCGGGCGCCCTGGCGGGTGGCGGTGCCGAGGCAGTCGGCGCCGGTGTCGCCGCCGCCGATCACGACGACGTCGAGACCCTCGGCGCTCACCAGCGGCTGGCCGGGCAGCGGCTCCTCCCCCACGGCGACGCGGTTGGCGGGCGGCAGGTACTCCATCGCCTGCAGCACACCGCGCAGCTCGCGCCCGGGGACGGGCAGGTCGCGCGGGACGGTCGCTCCGACCGCCAGCACCACCGCGTCGTAGCGGTCGACGAGCTGCTGGCCCGAGAGCGCACCCTCGCCCTCGCCACCGACGTCGGTGCCGGGACGGAACCGGGTGCCCTCGGCGGCCATCTGCTCGAGCCGGCGGTCGAGCACCGCCTTCTCCATCTTGAACTCGGGGATGCCGTACCGCAGCAGCCCCCCGATCCGGTCGGCGCGCTCGAACACGGCGACGGTGTGGCCCGCGCGCGTCAGCTGCTGCGCGGCGGCCAGGCCGGCGGGACCGGAGCCCACGACCGCGACGGTCTTGCCCGACAGCCGGTCCGGCGGCTGCGGGCGCACCGTGCCGCGGCCGAACGCGGTGTCGACGATCGACACCTCGACCTGCTTGATGGTGACCGGCGGCTGGTTGATGCCGAGCACGCACGAGGCCTCGCACGGCGCCGGGCAGAGCCGTCCGGTGAACTCCGGGAAGTTGTTGGTGGCGTGCAGGCGCTCGATCGCCTCGTCCCAGTCGTCGCGCCAGACCAGGTCGTTCCACTCCGGGATCAGGTTCCCGAGAGGGCAGCCCTCGTGGCAGAACGGGATGCCGCAGTCCATGCACCGGCCGGCCTGGCGGTGCAGCTGCGCCGGGTCCTGCGCCTCGTAGACCTCGCGCCAGTCCATGATCCGGATCGGCACGGGCCGCCGGGTCGGCAGCTCGCGCTCTCGCTGGGACAGGAAGCCCTTCGGGTCAGCCACGGGTGCCCTCCATGATGCGGGACCAGACGACGTCGCCGTCGGGGTCGAGCCCCTCGTCGACGGCGAGGGAGCGCAGCTCGAGCACGCGGGCGTACTCGCGCGGCACGAGCCGGGTCAGGCGCGTGCGCACCTGCGCGGGGTCGTCGAGCAGCTCCTGCGCGACGGTCGAACCGGTGTGCTCGACGTGGCGGCGCAGCAGGTCGGTGACGACCTCGACGTCGGCGTCGTCGAGCGGCGCGGGAGACAGGTCGCCGGTGCGGACGGCCTGCGGGTTGAGCCGCGCCTCGTCGAGGTCGAGCACGTAGGCGGTGCCGCCCGACATGCCCGCCCCGAAGTTGCGGCCGGTGGGGCCGAGCACCAGGACGGTGCCACCGGTCATGTACTCGCAGCCGTGGTCGCCGACGCCCTCGACGACCGCGGTCGCGCCGGAGTTGCGGACGCAGAACCGCTCGCCCACCAGGCCCCGCAGGTACAGCTCGCCCGAGGTGGCGCCGTACCCGATCACGTTGCCCGCGATGACGTTCTCCTGCGGCACGAACGACGCGGCCGGGTCGGGACGCACGACGAGCGTCCCGCCGCACAGGCCCTTGCCCACGTAGTCGTTGGCGTCGCCGACGAGCCGTAGCGTCACCCCGCGCGGCACGAACGCCCCGAACGACTGGCCGCCGGACCCGGTGAGGGTCAGGTCGATCGTCCCGGGCTCGAGGCCGTCGGCGCCGAACCGCTTGGTGACCTCGTGGCCGAGCATCGTCCCGACGGTGCGGTTGACGTTGCGGACGGCGACCTCGCCGCGCACCTGCGTGCCGTTCTCCAGCGCGTCGGCCGCGACCGTCACCAGCTGGTGGTCGAGCGCCTTGGCCAGGCCGTGGTCCTGCTCGGTCGTGCGCCGGCGGGCGGCGCCCTCGGCGAGCTCGGGCACGTGCAGGATCGGCGTCAGGTCCAGGCCCGAGGCCTTCCAGTGGTCGACGGCGCGGCGGGTGTCGAGCAGCTCGGCGTGGCCGATCGCCTCGTCGAGGCTGCGGAAGCCGAGGTCGGCGAGCAGCTCGCGCACCTCCTCGGCGACGAACCGGAAGAAGTTCACGACGTACTCGGCCTTGCCGCTGAACCGCGCCCGCAGGTCGGGGTTCTGGGTGGCAACGCCCACGGGGCAGGTGTCGAGGTGGCAGACCCGCATCATGATGCAGCCGCTCACCACGAGGGGTGCGGTGGCGAAGCCGTACTCCTCGGCGCCGAGCAGTGCGGCCACCACGACGTCGCGGCCGGTCTTCAGCTGGCCGTCGGCCTGCACCACGATGCGGTCGCGCAACCCGTTCAGCAGCAGCGTCTGCTGCGTCTCGGCCAGGCCGAGCTCCCACGGCGCACCGGCGTGCTTGAGCGAGGTGAGCGGGCTCGCGCCGGTGCCGCCGTCGTGGCCCGAGATGAGCACGACGTCGGCGTGCGCCTTGCTGACACCGGCCGCGACGGTGCCCACGCCGATCTCGGAGACCAGCTTCACGTGGATGCGCGCCGCCGGGTTGGCGTTCTTCAGGTCGTGGATGAGCTGGGCGAGGTCCTCGATCGAGTAGATGTCGTGGTGCGGCGGCGGCGAGATGAGGCCGACCCCGGGCGTCGAGTGCCGGGTGCGGGCGACCCACGGGTACACCTTCGGACCGGGCAGCTGGCCGCCCTCACCGGGCTTGGCCCCCTGCGCCATCTTGATCTGGATGTCGTCGGCGTGGGTGAGGTACATCGAGGTCACGCCGAACCGGCCGGACGCGACCTGCTTGATGGCAGAACGCCGCTCGGGGTCGAGCAGCCGCTCGACGTCCTCGCCGCCCTCGCCGGTGTTCGACTTCGCGCCGAGCCGGTTCATCGCGATCGCGAGCGTCTCGTGCGCCTCCATGCTGATCGAGCCGTAGCTCATCGCGCCGGTGGAGAAGCGCCGCACGATCGCCTCGACCGGCTCGACCTCCTCGAGCGGCACGGCGGGGCGCGAGCCGGTGCGCAGCGCGAACAGGCCCCGCAGCGTCATCAGCCGCTGCGACTGCTCGTCGACCCGCTGCGTGTACTGCTTGAACACGTCGTACCGGCCGGTGCGGGTGGAGTGCTGCAGCCGGAACACGGTGTGCGGGTCGAACAGGTGCGGCTCGCCCTCGCGGCGCCACTGGTACTCGCCGCCGACGGTGAGCCGGCGGTGGGCCGGGCGCAACCCGCCCGGGGGGTACGCCGTCGCGTGCCGCGCGGCGACCTCGGCGGCGATGACGTCGAGCCCGACGCCGCCGAGCTGGCTGGTGGTGCCGGTGAAGTACGCCTCGACCAGCTCGGGGTCGAGGCCGATCGCCTCGAACACCTGCGCGCCGCGGTACGACGCGACGGTCGAGATGCCCATCTTGCTCATCACCTTGAGCACGCCCTTGCCGAGCGCGTAGATGAGCTGCCGCACAGCGGCGTCCGGCTCGACGCCGGTGATCTGGCCGCTGCGGCAGAGGTCCTCGACCGACTCCATCGCCAGGTACGGGTTGACCGCCGCGGCGCCGTACCCGATGAGCAGCGCGACGTGGTGCACCTCGCGCACGTCACCGGCCTCGATCACGAGACCGACCTGCGTGCGCGTCTTCTCGCGGATCAGGTGGTGGTGCACGGCGCTGGTGAGCAGCAGCGACGGGATCGGCGCGTGGTCGGCGTCGGAGTCGCGGTCGGACAGCACGACGAACCGCGCGCCGCCGTCAATCGCTTGCGACACCTCCTCGCAGATGTCCCAGAGGCGTTCTGCCAGAGCGGCTCCCCCGCCGTCGACGCGGTAGAGGCCCTTGATCTTCACCGTGCCGTAGCCGGGCAGGTCGCCGTCGAGGTTGAGGTGCACGACCTTGGCGAGCTCGTCGTTGTCGATCACCGGGAAGTCGAGCACGACCTGGCGGGCGTGCGCCGGGCCGGCCGTGAGCACGTTGCCCTCCGGGCCCATCGCCGTGCCGAGCGAGGTGACGAGCTCCTCGCGGATGGCGTCGAGCGGCGGGTTGGTGACCTGCGCGAACAGCTGGGTGAAGTAGTCGAACAGCAGCCGGGGCCGCGCCGACAGCACGGCGACCGGGGTGTCGGTGCCCATCGACCCGATCGGCTCGGCGCCGGTGCGCGCCATTGGGGCGACGAGCAGGCGCAGCTCCTCCTCGGTGTAGCCGAAGGTCTGCTGGCGCCGGGTGACCGAGGAGTGCGTGTGCACCACGTGCTCGCGCTCGGGCAGGTCGGCGAGCCGGATGAGCCCTGCGTGCAGCCACTCGTCGTACGGGTGCTGCGCCGCGAGCTCGGACTTGATCTCGTCGTCGTCGACCAGGCGCCCGGCCTCGGTGTCGACCAGGAACATCCGGCCCGGCTGCAGCCGTCCCTTGCGGCTGACGGTGGCGGGGTCGAGCTCGAGCACGCCCGCCTCGCTCGCGAGCACCACCAGGCCGTCGTCGGTGACCCAGTAGCGCGACGGCCGCAGGCCGTTGCGGTCGAGCACCGCGCCGATGAGCGAGCCGTCGGTGAAGACCAGGTCGGCCGGGCCGTCCCAGGGCTCCATGAACATCGAGTGGTACTCGTAGAACGCCTTGCGGGCCGGGTCCATCGAGTCGTGGTTCTCCCACGCCTCCGGGATCATCATCAGCACCGCGTGCGGCAGCGAGCGGCCGCCGAGGTGCAGCAGCTCGAGCACCTCGTCGAACGAGGCCGAGTCGGAGCCCTCGGGGTCGCAGATGGGCGACAGCCGCGACAGGTCGCCGGGGATCACGTCGCTCTCGAGCTGGCTCTCGCGGGCGTGCATCCAGTTCCGGTTGCCGCGGACGGTGTTGATCTCGCCGTTGTGGGCGATGTACCGGTACGGGTGCGCGAGCGGCCACGACGGGAACGTGTTCGTCGAGAACCGCGAGTGGACGACCGCGAGGGTGGTCTCGTAGCGCCGGTCGGACAGGTCGGAGAAGAACGGCTCGAGCTGCCCCGTCGTGAGCATGCCCTTGTAGACGATCGTGCGGCTCGACAGCGAGGCCAGGTAGACGCCGGCCTCGTGCTCGATCCGCTTGCGGGCGCAGAACGCGAGCCGGTCGAGCGCCAGACCGCGCAGCGGCAGCGCCGACGCGCTGACGAACAGCTGGCGGAACAGCGGCATGCACGACGACGCGATCGACCCGACGAGCGAGGCGGTCACCGGCACGTCGCGCCATCCGAGGACCTTCAGCCCCTCCTCGCCGCAGATGCGCTCGACCTCGGCCACCGCCGCGGCCGCCTCGGCCTCGTCGGCGGGCAGGAACACCGTGCCGACGGCGTACGCGCCGGCGGCCGGGAGCTCGACCCCGGCGACCTCGCGCAGGAACCGGTCGGGGACCTGGGTGAGGATGCCGGCGCCGTCGCCGGAGTCGACCTCGGCTCCCACCGCGCCGCGGTGGTCGAGGTTGCGCAGCGCGGTGAGGGCGTGGTCGACGATGTCGTGCCCGGGGGTGCCGCGCAGGGTCGCCACGAAGGCGACGCCGCACGCGTCGTGCTCGTGCGACCCGGTGTAGAGACCCTGGGGGGCCGGACGGGCCGAGTGGCGGGTGAAGGGCGACTGCACGGGCACCGTCCTCGGTGGTCGGCCGCTGCGCGACGCAGGGGGCGTGGGTGGGTCCGCGCGGGACGGACCCGGCGGGCGGTCCGAGGGGGCGTCGTCGACCCTCGGGCTGGCCCGACGATACACGAGCGAAACACCCGCAGACGCGTTCCGCCACGCACGAGCGTCCGCATCATGAGACCGAACGTCCTACGAGGTGGACGGCGTCGTGCGGTGCCACGAGCACGCCCCGAACGCCTAGGCTGAGCCGTCCGCACGGGCGCACGAGGGGGTGGGTGTGGAGCTGCTGGCGACGTTCGCCTACTGCCTGGCGAGCGCCGTGGTGTGGGTGATGAACGCCGAGGCCTACCTGCTGGTCGCCGCCGCCACGATGGACACCCCGACGCCGTGGCTCGCCCTCGCCGCCGCCACCGGCCAGGTGAGCGGGAAGATGGTCTTCTACCTGCTGGGCCTCGGCGCCGTGAAGAACCCCTGGCTGCAGCGCAAGGCGGTCACCAGGGGCCGGCTCGTCGAGTGGATGCGCCGGCTCGCGCAGTGGTGCGAGGCGCACCCGACCCGCGCGTTCGCCGTGGTGGCCCTCAGCGCCTCGGTCGGGCTGCCGCCGATCGCGGCCACCAGCGTGCTCGCCGGGACGCTACGGATGCGCTGGTGGGTCTTCGCGGCGACCGCCGTCGCCGGCCGGTTCCTTCGCTTCCTGCTCGTCCTGCAGGTTCCAGGACTCTTCGGCTACGACGAGGTCTGACACCACGGGCTCCGGCTCGCGTCCGGGCAGCCACGCCGACTGCTCGCGACCGGGGTGGCGGCGCTGCGACACCACGAACGCGGCCACCGCCAGGGCGAACAGCAGGATCGAGGTCCAGATGTTCAGCCGCAGGCCGAGCACGCGCTCGGCGTCGTCGATGCGGACGGCCTCGATCCAGACCCGGCCGAGCGTGTAGAGCGCGACGTACGCCCAGAACACCCGGCCGTGGCCGAGCCGGAACCGCTTGTCGAGCCACAGCAGCACCAGGGCGGCCGCGACGTTCCACAGCAGCTCGTACAGGAAGGTCGGGTGGAAGGTCGCGAACTCCTCGTAGCCGGCCGGCCGGTACTGCGGGTCGATCGCGAGCGCCCACGGCAGCGTGGTGGGTCCGCCGAACAGCTCCTGGTTGAACCAGTTGCCGAGGCGTCCGACGGCCTGCGCGAGCAGGACGCCCGGGGCCACGGCGTCGGCGAAGGTCGACAGCCGCAGCCCGGCGCGGCGGCAGCCGATGGCTGCGCCGACGGCGCCGAGCGCGATCGCGCCCCAGATGCCGAGACCGCCCTCCCAGATGCGCAGCGCCTTGGCGGGGTCGCCGTCGGGGCCGAAGTAGGCGTCCGGCGACGAGATCACGTGGTAGAGCCGCCCCCCGACGATGCCGAACGGCACCGCCCAGATGGCGACGTCGGCGACGGCCCCGGGCGGGCCGCCGCGCTCGGTCAGCCGGCGCTGGCCGAGCCAGATCGCCAGCACGATGCCCGCGAGGATGCACAGCGCGTAGGCGCGCACCGGGAACGGCCCGAGGTGCCAGACACCCTGCGACGGGCTCGGGATGGCGAGCAGCACCGAGGTCATGACGACGCCACCGCCTCGACGCCGTGCACGGCGTCGGCGAGGTCGGTGGCCAGGCGCGCGAGACGGCGGCGGCCGTCGGCCGGGTCGTCGGCCTCGAGCAGGCACCGCACCAGGGCCGAGCCGACGATGACGCCGTCGGCGTAGCGACCGACCTCGGCCGCCTGGTCGGGGGTCGAGACGCCCAGGCCGACGCAGACGAACCGCTCGACGCCGAGGTCGTCGGCCGCCTGCCGGGTGCGGCGCACCAGGTGCTCGGCCTGCGCGCCGACGCTCGTCCGCTCGCCGGTGACGCCCATCAGCGAGGCGGCGTAGACGAACCCGCGGCACGCCTCGACCGTCGACGCGAGGCGCTGCTCGGTGGACGACGGCGCGACCAGGAACACGGTGTCGAGGTCGTGCGCGCGCGCCGCCTCGAGCCAGTCGGGCCCGCTGTCGGGGGTGAGGTCGGGCGTGATGAGACCCGCTCCCCCGGCGGCGTCGAGGTCGCGGGCGAACGCCTGCGGCCCGTAGCGCAGCACCGGGTTCCAGTACGTCATCACCACGACGGCGGCGTCGCCGCGGTGGGCGGCGACCTGCTCGACCGTGGCGACCACGTCGCGGGTGCGGGTGCCCTGCGCGAGCGCCTGCACGCAGGCGGCCTGGATCACCGGGCCGTCGAGCGAGGGGTCGGAGTAGGGCAGGCCGAGCTCGACCAGGTCGACCCCGCAGTCGAGCAGCACCGTGGCGGCGTCGGCGGCGCCGGCGACGTCCGGGAAGCCGGCGGGCAGGTAGCCGACGAGCGCCGGTCGTCCGAGCGCCCGCGACGCGGCGAGGACCTGCGCCGACCGGGTGCCGCTCACCAGCCCTGCCCCGCGTCCGGCTGGTCCTGCTCGGCCACGGCCTGGACGGCCGAGGCGTCGACGCCCGGCTGGTCGTCGAGCAGCCCGAACCAGCGGGCGGCGGTGTCGACGTCCTTGTCGCCGCGGCCGGACAGGTTCACCAGCACGACGCCGTCGGGGCCGAGCCGCTGCCCCTCGCGCAGCGCGCCCGCCAGGGCGTGCGCGCTCTCGATGGCCGGGATGATGCCCTCGGTACGTGCCAGCAGCGCCATCGCGTCCATCGCGTCGGTGTCGGTGACGCCCTCGTACCGCGCCCGGCCCGTGGCGTGCAGCCAGGCGTGCTCGGGCCCGACGCCGGGGTAGTCGAGGCCGGCCGACACCGAGTGCGACTCGACCGTCTGGCCGTCCTCGTCCTGCAGGACGAAGGTGCGCGCGCCGTGCAGGACGCCGGGGTCGCCGGCGCTGATCGAGGCCGCGGTGCGCCCGGTGTCGACGCCGTCGCCCGCCGCCTCGAGCCCGAGCAGCTCGACGTCGGTGTCGTCGTAGAAGGCGTGGAAGATGCCGATCGCGTTCGACCCGCCCCCGACGCAGGCGGCCACGACGTCCGGCAGGCGACCGGTGAGGTCGAGCACCTGGGCCCGCGCCTCGACGCCGATGACCCGCTGCAGGTCGCGCACCATCGCCGGGAACGGGTGCGGCCCGGCGGCGGTGCCGAACAGGTAGAAGGTGTCGTCGACGTGGGCGACCCAGTCGCGGAACGCCTCGTTGATGGCGTCCTTGAGGGTGCGCGAGCCGGCCGTCACCGGCACCACCTCGGCGCCGAGGAGGCGCATGCGCGCCACGTTGAGCGCCTGCCGCTGGGTGTCGGCCTCGCCCATGTAGACGGTGCAGCTCAGGCCGAACAGCGCGGCGGCGGTGGCGCTGGCGACGCCGTGCTGCCCGGCGCCGGTCTCGGCGATGACGCGGGTCTTGCCCATCCGGCGGGCCAGCAGCGCCTGCCCGAGCACGTTGTTGATCTTGTGCGAGCCGGTGTGGTTGAGGTCCTCGCGCTTGAGCAGGACGCGGGCGCCACCGGCGTGCTTCGCGAACCGCGGCACCTCGGTGAGGATGCTCGGCCGCCCGGTGTAGGTGCGGTGCAGCGACTGCAGCTCGCGGTCGAAGGTGGGGTCGAGCCGGGCCTTGGCCCACGCGTCGGCGACCTCGTCGACGACGGCGACCAGCGCCTCGGGCACGAACCGGCCGCCGAAGTCGCCGAACCAGGGCCCCCGCTCGCCCGGGACGTCGTCGGTGGTGGGGTCGGTGGCGGTCACCGCTGCGCCAGCCGGACCGCCGGGTGCGCCCCGGCGCTGACGAGGTCGGCCACGGCGGTGCGCGGGTCGCCGCCGGTGACCAGGGCCTCGCCGACGAGGACGGCGTCGGCCCCGGCGCGCGCGTACTCGAGCACGTCGTGCGGGCCGCGGACGCCGGACTCGGCGATCCGGACCACCCCGGCGGGGATCAGCGGCGAGACCCTGGCGAACTGGTCGCGGTCGACCTCGAGGGTGGTGAGGTCGCGGGCGTTCACGCCGATGACGCGGGCGCCGGCGTCGGCCGCCCGGGCGACCTCCTCGGCCCCGTGCACCTCGACCAGCGCGGTCATCCCGAGCGAGTGGATGCGCTCGGTGAGGCCGACCAGGGTCGGCTGGTCGAGCGCGGCGACGATCAGCAGGACGAGGTCGGCGCCGTGCGCCCGCGCCTCCCACACCTGGTAGGGCGTGACGACGAAGTCCTTGCGCAGCACCGGGATGTCGACGGCGGCGCGGACGGCGGCGAGGTCGTCGAGGCTGCCGGCGAACCGGCGCCGCTCGGTGAGGACGCTGACCACGCTCGCCCCGCCCGCCTCGTAGTCGCCGGCGAGGGCGGCCGGGTCGGCGATCGCGGCGAGGGCGCCCTTGCTGGGGCTCGACCGCTTCACCTCGGCGATGACGCGCACCGGCTGCCCGGGCGAGGTCGCCGGGCCGGTGAGGGCCGGGACGGCGTCGAGCGCCTCCGGCCGCTGCGCCGCGAGCTCCTGCAGGCGCTCCAGCGGCGTGACCGCCTCACGGGCGGCGAGGTCCTCCCGGACGCCGACGAGGATGTCGTCGAGCACGCTCACTGGGGTGGCTCCGGATCTGTCGGGGCGCCGTCGGGGGCGGCGGCACCGTACGGGCGCGTGCGGTCGATGCTAGCCCGCACCGGAGGGGTGGCCCGACCCCGGCCCGACTACGGTGGGGCGACGACCGCGAACGGGCCGCGCCACCGGACGGCCTCACCACACCGGGAGAGACCGTGACGACACCCCCGACCGAGCCCACCGACGGCGAGCAGCCGCAGGGCGGCACGTCCCCGTTCTCCTTCGAGAAGCCGGCCGACCAGCAGCAGCCGCAGCAGCCGTCCTACGGCCAGCAGGAGCAGCCGTCCTACGGCCAGCAGGAGCAGCCGTCCTACGGCCAGCAGGAGCAGCCGTCCTACGGCCAGCAGGAGCAGCCGTCCTACGGCCAGCAGGAGCAGCCGTCCTACGGCCAGCAGCAGAGCCCGTACGGCCAGCAGCCCTACGCCCAGCCCGAGCAGCAGGGGTACGGCCAGCCGCAGGGGTACGACCCGCAGCAGTCCCAGCAGGGGTACGCGACCCAGTCCTACGGCAGCGGCTACGCGACGCAGGGCTACGGCGGCTACGCCACCGGCACGCCCGCCCCGTCCTCGGGCCTGGCCGTCGGCGCGCTCGTCGCCGGCATCGTGTCGATCCTGACGTTCCTGTGCGGTTTCCTCGCCATCCCGGCCGGCATCGCCGCCGTGGTGCTCGGCTTCGTCGCCCTGAACAAGGTCAAGGCCGGCACCGGCGGCGGCCGCGGCCTGGCGATCGCGGGCATCGCCTGCGGCGCCGTCGGCGGCGTCCTCAGCCTGATCGTGACGATCGCCGCGATCGCCACCGGCAACGCGGACTTCAGCACCAGCCCCTGAGCGGCGCGCCAGCGGGCCGGTCCCGGCCGTTCCCCCTAGGGTGGTCCGCACCAGCGGACCCCCTGCGACGTGGCGGGCCCGCGTGAACAGGGGAGAACACTGACGTGACCACACCTCCGAACGACCCGGGCGGCTACGGCGGCGGCGCCGGCTACGGCGGCGCGCCGTCGTACGGCACCCCGGCCGGCGGCTCGCGCACCAACGTCATGGCCATCATCGCCATCATCGCCGGCGTCCTCGCGATCATCGCGTCCTGCCTGTGGTTCGTGGCCGGCCCGCTCGGCATCGCGGCGATCGTCCTGGGCGTGCTCGGCCGCGGCAAGGCCAAGCGCGGCGAGGCCGGCGGCGGCGGGCTGGCGATGGCCGGCATCATCACCGGCGCCATCGGCCTGGTGCTGACCATCGTGCTGACGCTGATCGGCGTGAGCTTCCTCAACCAGTTCGAGAACTGCACCGACCCGAGCCTGACGGCCGAGGAGCAGCAGGCCTGCGTCGAGGAGCAGGTCGGCGGCTGATCGTCTCCACGACGCCGGAGGGCGCCACCCCGCTCGGGGTGGCGCCCTCCGTGCGTCCCGGGTGGCCGGTTCAGACCGGCGCGGGCCCCAGGGCCTCGAAGCCGGGCAGGTTGCGCACGACGGCGAAGACCACCCAGAGCGCGGTGGCGGCACCGACGGTCCAGCCGTTGAGGTAGCGCTGCCAGCGGACCGGCACGCCACGCGCACGCGACCAGGTCCACACCACCCACCAGACCGCGAGACCGGCCGCCAGCAGCACGGCGGCCGCGTTCGACGAGAGCGCGGCGCCGACGTCGAGGTGCGCGAGGTCGTTGACCGCCCGCAGGCCGCCGCAGCCGGGGCACCAGTGACCGGTGACGCCGAGGAACGCGCAGCTGCCCCACGAGCCGGCGACGTGCGGGTCGCGGACGGCGAGGGCGACGAACGCCCCGGCGCCGAGCGCGCCGACGGCGAGGGGCGCGCGCAGCGCCCGCAGCCGGTCGGTGGGCGGCACCGTCAGTGGTGGCTCGCGTGCTCGCCGAAGCCCATGGCGGTCAGCACCTTGCCGAGGATCGCGCCGATCACGATGACGACGACGCCGACCCAGAAGAGCCACACCTGGGCGAACGGGAGGGCGATGCAGGAGATCAGCGTGCCGAGCAGGATGACGCCCACGGCCGTCCAGGCAGCGACGCTGTTGCCGTGCCCGACGGCGTGGGCGGTGGCTGCGGGAGAACGGGGGTCGTCGGTCATGGGTCCATCATGCCAGCCGTGGGGTCGTCGCCCCGGCTGAGGGCGTCCCAGTCGTCACCGCGCGTCGGGGCCGGGTCGCGCTCGAACCGGCGGGCGGTGCCCCACCGGCGTCCGGCGGCCAGGACGACGACCCCGACGAGCGCGGCGAGCACGGCGGCCACGACGGCGACGACGGGCCAGCCGGTGAGCCGCACCGACGCCACGTCGTCGGCGGTGACCGAGCCGGGGGTCAGCCCGGAGGCCTCCGCGACGGACGGCAGCACCGCGGCGGTCGGGTCGAGCAGCACCCCGGCGGCGACCACCGCCGCAGCCAGCCCGGCGAGCACGACGAGCGCACCGGCCACGACGCGCACGACCGGCCGCGCGAGCAGCAGCAGCCCGGCCGCGGCCAGGACGACGAGCCCGAGGGCACCCGCCGCGGGTGCCACGGCCGACCCGGACGCCATCACGACCTGGCGGCCGGCGACGGCACCGCCGGTGAGCAGGTCGGCCTGCGCGCTCACCCAGGTGCGGGAGGACGCCGCGAGCAGGACGACGGCCAGGACGACGAGGGCGACGACCACCGGCCCCTTGCCGAACCGGCTCACGGGCGTCCCGACCCGCCGGCCGGACGCAGCGTCGCCGCGGTGGCGACCGCGCGCAGCACCGCCGCCGCCTTGGCGCGGCACTCGGCGTCCTCGCTCTCCGGCACCGAGTCGGCGACGATGCCGGCACCGGCCTGCACGTGCGCGACCCCGTCGCGCAGCACGGCGGTGCGGATCGCGATCGCCATGTCGAGGTCGCCGGCGAAGTCGAGGTAGCCGACCGCTCCCCCGTAGACGCCGCGCCGCACCGGCTCCAGCTCGTCGATCAGCTCCATCGCCCGCGGCTTCGGTGCCCCCGACAGGGTCCCGGCGGGGAAGGCCGACCGGAGCACCTCGATCGCCGAGGTCCCCTGCCGCTGCTCGCCCGTCACGGTGGAGACCAGGTGCATGACGTGGCTGTAGCGCTCGAGGCCCATGAAGTCGACGACGTCGACGGTGCCGGGCTCGCAGACGCGGGCGAGGTCGTTGCGGGCGAGGTCGACGAGCATGAGGTGCTCGCTGCGCTCCTTGGCGTCGGCGAGCAGGTCCTCGCCCAGCCAGACGTCCTCCTCGGGCTTGCTCCCGCGCGGGCGGGTGCCGGCGATCGGGTGCGAGAGCACGCGCCCGCTCTCGACCTTCACCAGCGCCTCCGGGCTCGACCCGACGACGTCGAGTCCCGTGCCGTCGGGGGTCTGGCACCGGAACAGGTACATGTACGGGCTGGGGTTCGAGGCGCGCAGGCAGCGGTACACGTCGACGGCGTCGGCCGGGCAGTCGAGGTCGAAGCGCTGCGACAGCACCACCTGGAACACCTCGCCGTCGCGGATCGCCTGCAGGCCGGTGCGCACGGCCGCCAGGTAGTCCTCGCGCGCGGTGCGCTGGCGCGGCACCACCTCGCCGGGGACGTCGGTGACGGCGACGGTGGACGGCGCGGGCGCCTCGAGCTCGGCGGTCATCCGGTCGAGCCGCGACACCGCGTCCGCCCAGGCCTCGTCGACCCGCTCGTCGGTGTCGTCGTGGTTCACCGCGTTGGCCACGAGCAGCAGCGTCCCGTCGCTGTGGTCGAGCACGGCCATGTCGGTCGCGAGCGACATCAGCAGCTGCGGCACGCCGAGCTCGTCGGCCGCGTGCTCGGGCAGCCGCTCCCAGTGCCGCACCGCGTCGTAGCCGATGACGCCGACCATGCCGCCGGTGAGCGGCGGCAACCCCTCGAGCCGCGGCGTGTGCAGGGCCCCGAGCGTCCCGGCGAGCGCGTCGAGGGCCGGTCCGTCGGTCGGGACGCCGACCGGCGGCGTCCCGAGCCAGTGCGCCTGCCCCTCGACCTCGGTGAGCGTCGCGGCCGACGACGCGCCGACGAAGGAGTAGCGCGACCAGACGCCGCCGTGCTCGGCCGACTCCAGCAGGAACGTGCCGGGCCGGTCGTGGGACAGCTTGCGGTACAGGCCGATCGGCGTCTCGGCGTCGGCGAGCACCCGCTTCACGACGGGGATGACGCGGCGGTCGCGGGCGAGCTCGTGGAACACGTCGAGGCTCGGCCAGACCGTCCCGAGCTCGCGTCCGGGGCCGGCGCTCACTCGCCCACCGCCGCGCGGAGGTCGCCGGCGTCGAAGCAGGTGCGGTCGCCGGTGTGGCAGGCCGCGCCGACCTGGTCGACCCGCACGAGCAGGGCGTCGCCGTCGCAGTCGAGCGCCACCGACCGCACGTGCTGCACGTGCCCGGACGTGTCGCCCTTGCGCCAGTACTCCTGCCGGCTGCGGCTCCAGAACGTCACGCGCCCGGACGTCAGCGTGCGGTGCAGCGCCTCGTCGTCCATCCAGCCGAGCATGAGCACCTCGCCGCTGTCGTGCTGCTGCACGACCGCGGCGACGAGGCCGTCGGCGTCGCGCTTCAGGCGCGCCGCCACGGCGGGGTCGAGGTCGGACGAGGTCGTTCCGGGCACGAGGGCGATCCTCCCAGACGCGTCGGTCGCGATTCAGACCGACTTCAGCTGGGCCTGCCAGGACGCGTACATCCGCTGGTAGACGCCGCCGGCGTCGACGAGGTCGTCGTGCCGGCCCACCTCGACCACCCGGCCGGCGTCGACGACGACGACCTTGTCGGCCGCCTCGGCGGTCGACATCCGGTGGGCGATGGTCACCGACGTGCGGCCCGTCGTGACGCCGGACAGCGCGCGCTGCAGCCGCACCTCGGTGGCCGGGTCGACGGCCGAGGTGGCCTCGTCGAGCACCAGCAGGTCGGGGTCGGCCAGGTAGGCCCGGGCCAGCGCCACGAGCTGGCGCTCGCCCGCCGACAGCGACTCGCCGCGCTGGCCGACCCGCGACCGGATGCCGCGGGGCAGCCCGTCGACCCACTCGTCGAGGCCGAGCTCGGTGAGGGCCAGCTCGACGTCGGCGTCGGACGCCGACGGCCGGCCGTACCGGACGTTGTGCAGCAGCGTGTCGTCGAACAGGAAGCCCTCCTGCGGCACCATCACCACCCGCTCGCGCAGGGACGAGAACCGCACGTCCCGCAGGTCGACGCCGTCGAGCAGCACCCGACCGTCGCGCGGGTCCTGCAGCCGGGTGAGCAGCTTGGCCAATGTGGTCTTGCCCGAGCCGGTCTCGCCGACGATGGCCACCTTGGTGCGCGGCGCGATCGTCAGCGACACCTCGCGCAGCACCGGCTCGCCGCCGGGGTAGGCGAAGGTCACGTCGTCGAACTCGACCGTGATCGGGCCGCGCGGCAGCACGTGGCCCTCGGGGCCGGGGTCGGCGACGTCGGCCGGGGTGT
Source organism: Angustibacter speluncae (assembly GCF_054777815.1). NCBI lineage: Bacteria > Bacillati > Actinomycetota > Actinomycetes > Kineosporiales > Kineosporiaceae > Angustibacter > Angustibacter speluncae. The sequence continues at coordinate 39,563 of NZ_BAAHAF010000112.1, forward strand.
CGAGCACCGCGAGCACGCGCCGCCAGCCGGCGACGGCGTTCTGCAGCTCGTTGAGGATCTCGGTGATGTTCATGACCGGGCCGGTGAAGATCTGCACCAGGAACAGGAACGCCAGCAGCTCGCCGAGGGTGATGTCGCCGTCGACGCCGGTCCAGGTGCCGACGAGCACCACCGCCGCCACGACCAGGCCCGAGACCAGCACGCCGGACGAGAAGCTGAGCGACACCAGGTTCTGCGCCCGCCGGGCGGCGAGCCGGTGCCTCTCGATGCTCTCCTCGACCCGGGCGCCGGTGCGCGCCTCGACCGCGTAGGCGCGGATGGTGTCGGCGCCGACGACGGTCTCGGAGATGGCGCCGAGCATGTCGCCGACGCGCTCGCGCACCCGGCCGTACGCCGCGGAGACGTACTTCTGCATCCACCGCCCGAACAGCACCAGCGGGACGAAGAACGCCAGCACCAGCAGCGTCAGCGGCCACGAGTACAGCGCCATCAGCAGCGTCGCGAGCGTCAGCTGGCCCACCGACAGGATCAGCATCAGGCCGCCGTACTGCATGAACTGCGAGATCGTGTCGACGTCGCTGGTGACCCGGCTGACCAGCGCGCCGCGGCGCTCGGTGTTCTGGGTGAGCACCGACAGGTCGTGCACGCGACGGAACGCCGTGGTGCGCAGCTGCGCCAGCCCCGCCTCGGTCGCGGTGAACAGCCGCAGGTTCACGACGTACGAGCAGAGCCCGGTGAGCGCGACGATCACGGCGGCCCCACCGACGAGCAGGGTGACGGCGTGCACGTCGGGGCCGCCGTCGGCGTTGATGCCGGTGTCGATGGTCTGCTGCACCGTCACCGGCACGATGACCCGCCCGACGGTGGCGACGACGGCCAGCGCGAGCGTGATGCCGAGGCCCTGGCGGATCTGCGGCGACAGCTCGAGCCCGCGCTTGAGCGTGCCGAGCACGCTGGTCTGCGCGGCGGCCTCGATGGACGACCCGGAGCCCTTGGCCTCCGGGCCGGGGACGGCGGCGGCGGTCATCGGTTCGCGGCCTCCTCGTAGGCGTTCACCAGGTGGCGGTAGCGCGGCTGGCGGTCGAGCAGCTCGGCGTGGGCGCCGCGGTCGACGACGCGGCCGCGCTCGACGAACACCACCTCGTCGGCCACTGAGATCGTCGCCTTGCGGTACGCCACGACGACGACCGTCAGCCCGGACGTGCTCTCGCGCAGGCCCGCGAGGATCGCCTGCTCGACGCGGGGGTCGACCGCCGACGTGGCGTCGTCGAGCACGAGCAGCCGGGGCGAGCGGACGACGGCGCGGGCCAGCGCGATGCGCTGCCGCTGCCCGCCGGACAGGCTGGCCCCGCGCTCCCCCACCCGGGTGTCGAGGCCGGACGGCAGCGCGGCGACGAACCGGTCGCCCTGCGCCAGCCGCAGCGCCTCCCAGACGGCGTCGTCGTCGAGCTCGACGCCGGCGTCGTCGGTGGCACCGAGGGTGATGTTGCCGCGCACGGTGTCGTCGAACACGAAGGTCGACTGCGGCACGAGCGCGGCGCTTCGGGCGACCCCGCCTTGGCGCACCTCGCGCGCGTCGACGCCGTCGAGCAGCAGCCGCCCGGACGCCGGGTCGACGAGCCGCACCAGCAGGCCCGCCAGCGTCGACTTGCCGGACCCGGTGGGCCCGACCACCGCCACGGTGCTGCCGGCCGCGACCTCGAGGTCGATGCCGTGCAGCACCTCGACCGGCTCGTCGTCGTCGGGCTCCGCGTCGGGGTCGTCGGACAGGTCGGAGTCACCCGCGCCCCGGTAGGCGTACCGCACGTCGTCGACCGCCAGCGCGGCCGCACCCTCGCGTCCGAGATCGGCGCTGCCGTAGGTCATCTCACCGGTGGCGGTGAGCACCGACTCGACCCGTCCGAAGCCGACCGCCGCGCGCGGCAGGTCGCCGAGCACCCAGCCGATCGCCCGCACCGGGAAGGCGAGGATGGTGAGCAGGTAGGCCACCTGCACGACGTCGCCCGCCGCGGCGTCGCCGGTGCTGACCCGCCAGGTGCCGAGCCCGAGCACGGCCAGCGTGCCGAAGGTGGGCAGCAGCTCGACGAGCGGGTCGAACACGCCGCGCAGGCGTCCGACGGCGACGTTCGCCTCGCGCAGCGTGTCGGCCGACGCGGCGAAGCGCGCGGTCTCGTCGGCCTCGCGGCCCAGCGCCTTCACCACCAGCGCACCGTCGAAGCTCTCGTGCGCGATCGCCGCGACCTCGGCGCGCAGCTGCTGCGAGCGCACGACCTTCGGCGAGATGACGCGCTGGTACACGATGTTCGCGATCGCGACCGCGGGCAGCACCGTCAGCCCGACCGCCGCGAGCACGGGGTCGGCCAGCACCATCGCGATGCCGGCGACCACGAGCATGAACAGCACGCCGATCGAGAACGGCAACGGGTTGAAGACCTGGAACGAGGCCTCGATGTCGCTGCTGGCGTTGCTCAGCAGCTGCCCGGTGGGGTGGCGGTGGTGCCAGGCGAGCGGCAGCCGCAGGTACTGCGACGAGACCCGCCGGCGGTAGTGCGCCATCAGGTTGATCGAGGTGAGCCCGGCGAAGATGCGGCGCACGGCCACGGCGACGGCGGTCATCAGCGAGACCAGGGCGAGCGCCCCGGCACCGAGCCAGAGCGTGCCTGCATCGACCCGGCCGGCGTCGAAGGACGGCTCGAGCACGCGGTCGGTGACGCGGCCGAGCACGTAGCCGCTGCCGGCCGTGCCGATGCCGTAGACGGCGGCGCCCACGACGGCCACCGCGAACATGCGCGGCTGCTGCCGGATGCCGCGCCACAGCACGCCGAAGCCGCGTCGCATGGTGCCCTGCCGCACCGTCGGTCGGACGGGTTCGGGCACGTGCGGGCCTGCCTTCCTGGCGCGGTGAGGGGGTACACGGAACCCTCTCACGTCGCGCCGACGGTCGTGGACGAGGATGGCGCCATGACCGCACCGAGCGCCCGTCCGACGCTGGCCGCCCGCGAGCGCGAGGCCCTAGCCGACTCGCTGCTCGCCACCGGGCCCGACGCCCCGACGCTGTGCGAGGGCTGGACGACGCGCGACCTGGCCCGGCACCTGGTGCTGCGCGAGGGCGACCCGCAGGCCGTCGTCCGGCTCGCGGTGGCGCACGCCCCCGTCCTGCGCGGGCGGCTGCCCGGCACCGACGCCCCGCCGCGCCCGTTCGAGGACCTCGTGGCGCGGTTCCGTTCCGGGCCCGCGCTGCCGGTGCCCACCCCGGTCGACACCCTGGTGAACACCGCCGAGCACTTCATCCACCACGAGGACGTGCGCCGCGCGCAGCCCGGCTGGACGGCCCGCCCGCTCGACCTCGACGACGAGAAGGCGCTCTGGGGCCCGACGCTGTTCATGGCCCGCCGCTCGTACCTGCGCTGCCCCGTCGGCGTCGTGCTGGTGGTGCCGGACGGCCCGCGCTCGAAGGTGCGTCGCGGCGCGCCGGCCGTCGTGCTGACCGGGCTCGCGTCCGAGCTGGCGCTGTACGTCACCGGTCGTCGCCCGCAGGCAGACGTCGCGCTGTCCGGCCCGGCCGACGCCGTGGCCGCGTTCGAGGCCTGGCTGGCGCGCTAGCGCACGGATCGCTCAGCGGACGGGGTGGCCCGCCGCCCGCAGCGAGTCCTTGACCTCGCCCACGGTGAGGTCGCCGAAGTGGAAGACGCTCGCGGCGAGCACGGCGTCGGCACCGGCCTCGACGGCCGGGGCGAAGTGCTCGACCGCGCCCGCTCCCCCGCTCGCGACCACCGGGATGCCCACGGCGGCGCGGACGAGCCGCAGCAGCTCGAGGTCGAACCCGTCGCGGGTGCCGTCGGCGTCCATCGAGTTCAGCAGGATCTCGCCGGCCCCCAGGTCGGCCACCTGCTGCGCCCAGACCACGGCGTCGAGCCCGGTGCCGCGCCGCCCACCGTGGGTGGTGACCTCGAACCCGGACGCGGTCGGCTCGCCGTCGCGCACCCGGCGCACGTCGAGCGAGAGCACGAGCACCTGGGAGCCGAACCGGTCGGCGATCTCACCGACCAGCGCGGGGCGCGCGATCGCGGCCGTGTTGACGCCGACCTTGTCCGCCCCGGCCCGCAGCAGCCGGTCGACGTCGTCGACCGCGCGCACGCCGCCGCCGACGGTCAGCGGGATGAACACCTGCTCGGCGGTGCGCCGCACCACGTCGTACGTCGTCTCGCGGTCCGACGACGAGGCCGTGACGTCGAGGAAGGTGAGCTCGTCGGCACCCTGGGCGTCGTAGCGCGCGGCCAGCTCGACCGGGTCGCCGGCGTCGCGCAGGTCGGCGAAGTTGACGCCCTTCACGACGCGCCCGGCGTCGACGTCGAGGCACGGGATGACGCGGACGGCGACGCTCACGTGGAGCGAGGCTAGTCGTGCCGCTCAGTCGGCGACGTACCCCGGTCCGGTGCGCGGGTTCGCCGGGCGGTCGCGGCGGACGTCGAACACCAGGTGCGTCACCCGGTCGCCCTGGACGACCCGCGGGTCCTCGAGCTCGATCGCCTCGGTGAGCGACCCGGTGCCGAAGAAGGGCCTGCCGCTGCCCAGCACGGCCGGCGCGAGGTGCATGACGACGCGGTCGACCAGCCCGAGGCGCAGGGCCTGACCGCCGACGTCGCCCGCCGTGATCGACACGTCGCGGTCGCCGGCGTACGCGCGTGCCCGCGCGACGGCCTCCTCGACGCTGCGCACGAAGGTGAACGGCGCGGTGTCCTTCCACGCCCAGTCGTCGGCGGGCCGGTGCGTCACCACGAAGACGTGCTCGCCGGCCGGGGGCCGCCCGCCCCAGCCGTCGACGAGGTCGAACAGGCGCCTGCCGATGATGCCGGCAGCCGTGCTCGTGCGGACGTCGTCGAGCACCGCGGCGGTCGGCGCCGACACGTGGAACACCCGTTCCTCGTCGCCGAGGTGCACGGCGACCGGGCCGTTGCCGTACCAGTCGAAGATCGGGCCCGGCAGGTCGTCGTCGGTGGCGACGAACCCGTCGAGCGAGACGGCTGCGTTCATCACGATCCTGGGCATGCACGGTGGACCGGTGCCGCGCACCGGACTCATCGGTGCGGGAGAGCCCTACGCCTGCCGCGTCTGCACCTGCACGAACGGCGGCTTCACCACGCGGCACCGCAGCCGGCGGCCGCGCACGTCGACGCTCAGCTCGTCGTCGACGCCGGCCTCCGGCGGCAGCAGCGCCAGGGCGATGCCCTGCTTCAGCGTCGGCGAGAAGGTGCCGGACGTGGTGCGGCCCACGACCGTGCCGCCGTCGTCGACGACGTCGAGGTCGGCGCGGGGCACGCCGCGGTCGATCGCCTGCAGCCCCCACAGCACCCGCCGCGGGCCGGCCGCCTTCTCGGCGACCAGCGCATCGCGTCCCCAGAACGCGTCCTTCTTCCAGCCGACCGCCCAGCCGACCCGGGCCTGCACCGGCGTGATCTCGGTCGACAGCTCGTGGCCGTGCAGGGCGTACCCCATCTCGGTGCGCAGGGTGTCGCGGGCGCCGAGACCGGCGGCGCGACCGCCGCGGGCGGTCGCGGCGGCGACGAGCGCGTCCCACAGCGGCCCGGCGTCGTCCCAGCGCGGCAGCAGCTCGTAGCCCCGCTCGCCCGTGTAGCCGGTGCGGCAGACGACGACCGGCGAGCCCCGCCAGTCGGCCTCGACGAACGACATGTAGTCGTGCCCGGCGGGCAGGCCCAGGTCTTCGAGCACCTCGTCCGACAGCGGGCCCTGCACGGCCAGCACGGCGTACAACCGGTGCAGGTCCTCGACCTCGACGCCGTCCGGCGCGGCGGCGGCGAGCCGGCGCACGACCTCGGCGGTGTTCGCCGCGTTCGGCACCAGCAGCACGTCGTCGTCGGCGCGCAGGTAGGCGATCAGGTCGTCGACCACGCCGCCGTCGTCGTCGCAGCACAGCGTGTACTGCGCCTGGCCGGGGCTGATCCGCCGCAGGTCGTTGGCGAGGCAGGCGTTGACGAAGTCGGCAGCGCCCGCCCCGCGCACGGACGCCTTGCCGAGGTGGCTGACGTCGAACACGCCGACGGCCTCGCGCACGGCCGCGTGCTCGGCGACGACGCCGCCGCCCGGGTGCTCGAGGGGCATCGACCAGCCGCCGAAGTCGGCCATCTTGGCGCCGGCGGCGAGGTGCCGGTCGTGCAGCGGTCCGTGCAGGGTGGTGGTCACGGCCCCGAACCTACCGCCGTCGCCGCGTGGCTAGAGTCGCCACCGTGACCACCGTGACCCTCTCCGGCAAGGACGCCTCGGGCGTCACCGCAGACGCCCTCGTCCTGGCCACCGCCGCCGCGACCGAGGCGGGCGGGCCCGCCACCCTGCTCGCGGGCGACCTGCTCCCCGCCGGCGTGCGCCGCGCGCTCGAGGCCGCCCTGCCCGTGCTGGGGGTGAAGGGCACCGCCGACGAGGTGGTGCGCGTCCCGTCGCCGGACGGCGTCAGGGCGCCCGTCGTGGTGCTGAGCGGCACCGGCCGTCCCGGCCGCGAGGGCACCACGTCGGAGTCGCTGCGGCGCGCGGCCGGCGCGGCGACCCGCTCGCTGGGCGGCACGCGCCACGCCGTGCTCGCCCTGCCCACCGACGGCACCGACCTGGCCGCCGTCGTCGAGGGCGCGCTGCTCGGCGCCTACTCCTACACCGAGTACCGCCGCCGCTCCGCCTCGCCGCAGCAGACGCCGGTCGCGCAGGTCACGGTGCACACCTCCCGCACCCGCGACAAGGCGGCCAAGGCCGTCGTCGCCCGCGCGCAGGTGCTCGCCGACGCCGTCGCCGGCACCAAGGACCTCGTGAACTGCCCGCCGCTCGACCTGTACCCGGCCCGGTTCGCCGAGATCGCCCAGGCCCTCGGCAAGGAGCACGGCGGCAAGGTGCAGGTGCTCGACGAGGCCGCGCTGCGCCGCGGCGGCTACGGCGGGCTGATCGGCGTCGGCCAGGGGTCGACCCGCGGCCCACGGCTGGTGAAGGTGTCGTACAAGCCGTCCGGCCGCGGGAAGCGCCCGCACCTGGCGCTGGTCGGCAAGGGCATCACGTTCGACTCGGGCGGCCTGTCGATCAAGCCGGCCGCCGGCATGGAGACGATGAAGCTCGACATGGCGGGCGCGGCCGCCGTGCTGCACACCGTCGTGTCCGCCGCCCGCCTCCAGCTGCCGGTCGCCGTCACCGGGTGGCTGTGCCTCGCCGAGAACATGCCGTCCGGCTCGGCCCAGCGGCCGTCCGACGTCATCACGATCCACGGCGGCCGCACCGTCGAGGTGCTCAACACCGACGCCGAGGGGCGCCTGGTGCTCGCCGACGGCCTGGTGGCGGCCGGCGAGGAGCAGCCGGACGCGCTGGTCGACGTCGCCACCCTCACCGGCGCGCAGATGGTCGCGCTCGGCAACCGCGTCAGCGCCGTCATGGCCAACGACGACGACCTGCGCGACCGCGTGGTCGACGCCGCCTACGACGCGGGCGAGCAGTTCTGGCCGATGCCGCTGCCGGTCGAGCTGCGCGCGTCGATGGACTCCGCCGTCGCCGACATCGCCAACATCGGCGACCGGTTCGGCGGCATGCTCGTGGCGGGCCTGTTCCTCAACGAGTTCGTCGCGACCCGCCCCGACGGCGAGCCGATCCCGTGGGCGCACCTCGACATCGCCGGGCCGGCCTTCAACGGCGGCTCGCCGCACGGGTACACCGGCAAGGGCGGTACCGGCGTCGCCGTGCGCACCCTGCTCACGCTCGCCGAGCGGATGGCCTGACGCCTCGGTCGGCCCGACGGCTCAGCCGTCGAGCTCGCGGCGGGCGTTCTCCTCGTCGGCCCTCACCCGGGCGTTCCACTCCCGCATCCGCGGCGGGTACCCGGTGAGGTTGACGTCGGACGTGCGCACGCCGACCGAGCGCAGGAAGTCGGTGGCCGACCTCGGGTCGGGCACGGGACGCCGTGTCCACTCGCCGTCGCCGGCCACCAGCAGCACGGTCGCGGGCGTCACCGTGGTCGCGGGCTCCAGGAACGCCTCGACGCCCGTGCGGGTGCGCACCCACTCGGCCAGGTGCCGCTGCACCTCGCCCCGCTGCGGCCCGCGCGCGGTCGGCGCCGCCGCCCGGTCGCGTGCTGATGCCCGTCCCGTCAGCCGTGAGATCCACCCCATGCGCCGGGACGGTAGCGGCCCGGCGCGGCCCCGGGTGCCCCGTTGCGACGGAACCACCCCGTAGTGCCAGGATGGGGCGCACCCCCACCAGCAGCGAACCCACAAGGGAGCGGACCAGATGGCCGAGGCCTCCGGCGACACCTACGACCTCGTGATCCTGGGAGGTGGCAGCGGCGGGTACGCCTGCGCGTTCCGTGCCGCCGAGCTCGGGCTCAGCGTCGCGGTGGTCGAGCGCTCCAAGCTGGGCGGTACCTGCCTGCACTGGGGCTGCATCCCCACCAAGGCGCTGCTGCACGCGGCCGAGCTGGCCGACGGCGCCCGCGAGGCGGGCAAGTACGGCGTCCGCGCGAGCTTCGACGGCGTCGACATGGCCGGCGTGCACGAGTACAAGGACGGCGTCGTCGGCCGCCTCTACAAGGGCCTGCAGGGCCTGTTCAAGGCGCACAAGATCGAGGTCGTCGAGGGCGAGGGGCGGCTCTCGTCGCCCACCACGGTCACCGTGGGCGACCGCACCCTCACCGGCAAGAACGTCGTGCTGGCCACCGGCTCGTACGCCCGCTCGCTGCCGGGGCTGCAGATCGGCGGCCGAGTCATCACCTCCGACCAGGCGCTCACCCTCGACCACGTGCCGAGCAGCGTCGTGGTGCTCGGCGGCGGCGTCATCGGCGTCGAGTTCGCCAGCGTCTGGAAGTCGTTCGGCGCCGAGGTCACCATCATCGAGGCGCTCCCCCGGCTCGTCCCGGGCGAGGACGAGGCCGCGAGCAAGGTGCTCGAGCGCGCGTTCCGCAAGCGCAAGATCGCGTTCAAGACCGGCGTGCGCTTCTCCGGCGTCGAGCAGGACGACTCCGGCGTCACCGTCTCGCTCGAGTCGGGAGACCAGATCCGCGCCGACCTGCTGCTGGTCGCCGTCGGCCGCGGGCCGAACGGCCAGGGCAACGGCTTCGAGGAGGCCGGCGTCACCGTCGACCGCGGCTTCGTCCCCACCGACGAGCGGCTGCGCACGAACGTCCCGGGCGTCTTCGCCGTCGGCGACATCGTCCCCGGCCTGCAGCTCGCCCACCGCGGCTTCGCCCACGGCATCTTCGTGGCCGAGGAGATCGCGGGCCTGAACCCGCAGCCGGTGCTCGACCCGTCGATCCCGCGCGTCACCTACTGCGACCCCGAGGTCGCCTCGGTCGGCCTCACCGAGGCGCAGGCCAAGGAGCAGTACGGCGACGACGAGGTCGAGGTGTTCGAGTACAACCTCGGCGGCAACGGCAAGAGCCAGATCATCGGCACCACCGGCTTCGTCAAGCTGATCCGCGAGAAGGACGGCCCCGTGGTCGGTTTCGTCGCCGTCGGCGCCCGCATGGGCGAGCAGGTCGGCGAGGCGTCGCTGATCGTGAACTGGGAGGCCTGGCCCGAGGACGTCGCCGCCCTCATCCACGCGCACCCCACCCAGAACGAGTCGCTCGGCGAGGCCCACCTGGCCCTGGCCGGCAAGCCCCTGCACGTCCACAACTGACCGCCCGACCGACCCGCCGCGGCCCCCGCAGGAGGAGAACCGATGTCCAGCTCCGTCGAGATGCCCGCCCTGGGTGAGAGCGTCACCGAGGGCACCGTCACCCGCTGGCTCAAGAACGTCGGCGACACGGTCGAGGTCGACGAGCCGCTGCTGGAGGTGTCGACCGACAAGGTCGACACCGAGATCCCCTCGCCCGTCGCGGGGACGCTGCAGGAGATCCTCGTCCAGGAGGACGAGACCGTCGAGGTCGGCGCCAAGCTGGCCGTGATCGGCGACGGCTCCGAGGGCAGCTCGAGCGACGGCGGCTCGGACGAGCAGCCGCAGCAGGAGCAGCAGCAGGACGAGCCCCAGCAGCAGGACGAGCCGCCGGCCGAGGAGCCCAGCGCGGCGGCGCCCGTCGAGGCCGAGCAGCAGCCCACCGGCGACCAGCCGGCCGCGTCCGGCGGTCCGGGTGGCGAGGAGCAGCAGCCGTCCGGTGGCGAGCAGCAGCAGTCGGGCGGTGACCAGCAGCCGGGTGGTGGCGGCGGTACCGAGGTCGTCATGCCGGCGCTCGGCGAGAGCGTCACCGAGGGCACCGTCACCCGGTGGCTGAAGTCGGAGGGCGACACCGTCGAGGTCGACGAGCCGCTGCTCGAGGTCTCGACCGACAAGGTCGACACCGAGATCCCCTCGCCCGTCGCGGGCACGGTGCAGAAGATCCTCGTCGCTGAGGACGAGACCGTCGAGGTCGGTGCGGCCCTCGCCGTCGTCGGCGACGGCAGCGGCGGTGGCGGCGGCGGGTCCGACCAGCAGGAGCAGCCCCAGCAGGAGCAGCCCCAGCAGGCCGAGGCGCAGCCCCAGCCCGAGGACGAGAAGGCGCCCGAGGAGCCGGAGCCCCAGCCGCAGGAGGAGAAGGCGTCCGAGCCCGAGCCGCAGCAGTCGGCGCCGCAGGCCGCCCAGGACGAGCCGCGCGAGGAGCGCCGCGAGGCCTCCGCCGAGCAGCCCACCTCCCAGGTGCAGGCCCAGCAGCAGCCGTCCCAGGGCGACGCCGCCGGGTACGTCACGCCGCTGGTGCGCAAGCTGGCGTCCGAGCACGGGGTCGACCTGTCGACGCTCACCGGTACCGGTGTCGGCGGCCGCATCCGCAAGCAGGACGTGCTGGCGGCGGCCGAGGCCGCCAAGCCGGCGCCCGAGCCGGAGCCCGAGCCGCAGGCCGCGCAGCCGGCGGCGTCGGCGCCCGCCGCTGCGTCGGCGAAGCCGACCGAGGCCGGTCCGAAGCGCGGCACCACCGAGAAGATGACCCGCCTGCGCAAGGTGATCGCCTCGCGCATGGTCGAGTCGCTCAAGGTGTCCGCCCAGCTCACCACCGTCGTCGAGGTCGACCTCACCAAGGTCGCGCGGCTGCGCGCCCGGGCGAAGTCGGCGTTCGAGCAGCGCGAGGGCGTCAAGCTCTCGTTCCTGCCGTTCCTGGCCCTCGCCACCGTCGAGGCGCTCAAGGTCCACCCGGTGGTGAACGCCACCGTCGAGGACGACACGATCGTCTACCCGGCGCAGGAGCACCTCGGCATCGCGGTCGACACCGAGCGCGGCCTGCTCGTCCCGGTCATCAAGGACGCCGGCGACCTGAACATCGCCGGCATCGCCCGCAAGATCGCCGACCTCGCCGAGCGCACCCGTGCCAACAAGGTGACGCCGGACGAGCTCGGCGGCGGCACGTTCACGCTGACCAACACCGGCAGCCGCGGCGCCCTGTTCGACACGCCGATCATCAACCAGCCGCAGGTCGGCATCCTCGGCACGGGCGCGGTGGTGAAGCGCCCGATCGTGGTCACCGACGCCGACGGCGGCGAGACCATCGCGATCCGGTCGATGATGTACCTGGCGCTGTCCTACGACCACCGCATCGTCGACGGCGCCGACGCCGCGCGGTTCCTGACGACGATCAAGGAGCGGCTGGAAGAGGGCGCGTTCGAGGCGGACCTGAACCTCTGACCGTCCCGACCAGCTGAGGAGACGTCCCGTGCGGATCGTCGTGAGCGGCGCGTCCGGCTTCATCGGCCCGCCGCTGCTGGAGCACCTGCGCGCCCGGGGGCACGAGGTGCTGCAGCTCGTGCGCCGGCTGCCCCGCACCGCCGACGAGGTGGAGTGGGACCCCGCCGCCGGCACCCTCGACGTCGACGCCCTGCAGGGCGTGCAGGCGGCGATCAACCTGTCCGGTGCGGGCGTCGGCGACAAGCGCTGGACCAGCGAGTACAAGCGCGTCATCCGCGACTCGCGGGTCGACTCCACCCGCACCCTCGCGACCGCGCTGGCCGCGCTGTCACCGCGTCCGACCGTGCTGCTGCAGGCGTCCGGGATGGACTACTACGGCGACACCGGCGACGAGGTCGTCAACGAGCGGTTCCCGCGCGGCGACGGCTTCCTCGCCGACGTCTGCGAGGAGTGGGAGGCGGCGGCGCGCCCCGCGCAGGACGCCGGCATCCGGGTCGCCCACCTGCGCACCTCGCTGGTGCTCGCCCGCGACGGCGGCTCGCTCGCCCGGCTGCTGCCGCTGTACAAGGCGGGCGTCGGCGGTCCGATGGGTCGCGGGCGGATGTGGTGGAGCTGGATCACCCTGCCCGACACCCTCGGCGTCATCGAGTTCCTGCTGACCGCCGAGGTCGACGGACCGGTGAACGTCGCGGCGCCCGACCCGGCGCGGCAGAAGGACTTCAGCAAGGCGCTCGCGGGCGCCCTGCACCGTCCCTCCGTCGTGCCGGTGCCGCCGCAGGCGCTGCGGGTGGTGCTCGGCGAGTTCGCCGAGAACGTGCTCGCCAGCCACCGGCTGGCCCCGCAGGTGCTGCTCGACGCCGGCTACCGCTTCGAGCACCCCGACGTCGCGTCCGCCGTCGCCTGGATCAGCTCGAAGGACTAGCGCACCTCGCTGACGCGCCACCCGCCGTCGACCCGGGCGAGCACCAGCTCGACCTGCGCCGGGTCGGAGGCCGCGACGTCCTCGAGCACGCTGCCGTCGTCGGCCACGACCCGGTGCGCCCCGGTGACGACGGTCAGCGTCACGACCGCGTCGTCGCCCTGTTGCGACAGCACCTCGACGTCGGACACCGTGAACGCCAGGCCGTCGAGGCGCACCTGCTGCGCCCGCAGGTCGTCGAGTGTGGCCAGGTCGGCCGCGAGGGCCTGCGACCCCTCGACGTTCGCCGCCCGCAGGGGCGCGTCGTCGGCGGTCGAGAACCCCTGCGCCCGCAGGTCGCTCAACGCCATCACGACCTCGCCGAGGTCGTCGACGGCCGGGGTGAAGGTCGGCGTCATCACCGTCGTGGGCGCCGGGGGCGAGGAGGTCGAGCGCTCGGGCGCGGGCGGCGGCACGGCGGTGGTCGTGGCCTCGTCGGGGAGCAGCCCCGACGCACCGACCGCGACGACGGCCACGGCGACCGCCCCGAGGCTGACCAGCAGCGGCACCCGCCGCCCGCGCACCGACCGGGTCGCGGGCGCCGGCGCGTCGGCGCCCGCGGCCGGTGACGACGCCCTGCTGTCCGGGAACGTCGTCG
>NZ_BAAHAF010000113.1:0-587 GCF_054777815.1 Angustibacter speluncae
CGAGCCCGAGCCGGCGGAGCCCGGCCAGCAGCGACGTGGGGTCGAGCCCGCTGACCAGCACGGTGGGGGCGAGGCGCCGCAGCCGCAGCGCGCCGGCGCCGGGGTCGGCGAGCAGGTCGGCGAGCGCGGCCTCGTCGTCGCTGCGCACGTAGCCGGACGCGGCGCCGACCCGCAGCCGACCGTGCCGCCGGGCGGTGTCGCGGACGAGGTAGTCCAGCGGCTGCGGCACGGGCGTGGTCGAGATCTCGGCGAGGCGCCGCAGCACGTCGTCGGCGTCGCGTCCGGCGTCCAGGGCACGGCGCACGGAGGCCGCGGAGAACCGGAACACCGTGGCGCCGCCGCGGGAGTCGACGTCGGCGAGCAGCGCCAGCTCGTGCGCCACGCCGCGGACCAGCGGACCGGGGGCGACCGCGGTGAGGTCGGCCTGCAGCAGCACGTGGTCGACCGGGGCGGGGAGCGCCGCGGCCAGCACCTCGGCCGCCGCCGAGGGGTCGCCGGTCGCGAGGGCGCGACCGGCCGCGCCGAGCGCACCGAGGCCGAGCAGCCCGAGCCAGGCCGCCTCGTCGAGCACGGTGGCCTGCGCGGGC
>NZ_BAAHAF010000114.1:0-47397 GCF_054777815.1 Angustibacter speluncae
GCCTCCGGCGGCGGACGCCGGTCGGTGAGCGCCGCGGCCTCCCGCCGCGCCGGCGCGAGCTGCTCGGCCTCCGTGCGGAGCCGCTCGGCGAGCTCCTCGCGGAACTGCTGCCGCGGGACCAGCGTCGCCAGCGGTCGTCCGGCGTCGCGCAGCTCCACGGCCAGCGCGACCAGGGCCGCGTCCGCCCCGGACGACCCGGGCCCGGACGACGCACCCGTGCGCAGGGCGTCCTCGAGCTCGCGCTCGAAGCTGTCCGACGCGCGCGTCATCGCCTGCACCTCCCCGTCGTCGCCCCCGGTGCGCGCCTCGTCAGGACGCACTCACCCCACCAACGTCCCGGGGGTGCTCCGGTTACGGTGCGGCGCACCACGTCTCGGTACCCGCGGGTAACCGGCGCGGGCGCCCCACCGGTGACCGGGGCCGGCCTCACGGCGCCGCCCCCAGCACCTGGGCCAGCTGGCGCACCGCGCGCAGCTGCAGCTGCTTCACCGCACCCTCGCTGCGGCCGAGCGCGGCAGCGGTCTCGGCCACCGACAGCTCGTGGAAGAACCGCAGCACCAGGCACTCCTGCTGCTCCGGCTTCAGCGTCCGCAGCGCCTCGACGAGCCGGCGGTCGCGCTCGCGGCCGAGCACCTCCTGCTCCGGGGTCGCCGCGACGCTCGACCCGGGGACGCCGGTGCGCTCGGCGCCGGCGTCGCGCTCGGCCCCGACGATCTCGTCGGTGGTGAGCTCGAGGCGGTACCGGCTCGAGCGGCGCAGGTCGGTGACCAGGTTGCGGGCGATGGTGACGAACCAGGCCGCGATGTCCTTGCCCTGGAAGGTGAACGAGTCGAGACGGCGCAGCGCGCGGACGAAGGTCTCGGCGGTGAGGTCCTCGGCCTGCTGGTGGTCGCCCACCCGGGCGTAGACGTAGCGGTAGACGGTGTCGACGTAGAGCTCGTAGACCTGGCCGAACGCCTCGACGTCGCCCGCCTGCGCGAGCCGCACCAGCGCCGCGACCCGGGTCGCGTGCTCGGGGTCGCGCTCGTCGGGACGTCCGCGCGAGCCGCCGGGACGACCGGTGGGGGGCGAGGTCGTCGCCATCGCCAGCACGGCCTCGGCCAGCCGGCGCAGCGAGCCCGGCGGCAGACCGAGGGGCGCCGCCGGGGGAGCGGCCGCGGCGAGGGCGGGACGCGGCGTCCCCCTGCCTGCGGCCATGTCGTCCACCCCGGTCCTCGGGCCCCGGGCTCGCACCCGGGAGCCGGTCGCGTCGTCGCGCCCGCGCGCCGGGAGGTCGGGCCGCCCCGGTCACGTCCGAGCCGATGGTACGCGCGCCGGGACGTCGTGGCCGGTCGTGCGTAGCCTGCTGCCCGTGGACCGGATCGTGCTCGTCGGCCGCGACGGCTGCCACCTGTGCGACGAGGCGCGCGAGGTGGTGCGCCGCGTCGCGGCCGAGCAGGGCGTGGGCTGGGGCGAGGTCGACGTCGACGCCGACCCCGACCTGCGGGCCCGCCACGGCGAGGAGGTCCCGGTCGTGCTCGTCGACGGCGAGCCCCACAGCACCTTCCGCGTCGACGCGGACGCGCTGGCGGCCGCGCTCCAGCCGCGCGGGCGCGGCGCGCTGCGCTGGCTGCGCCGCGGCGGCGCCTGACCCCGACCCCGACCACGCCGGCACCGACCCCGGCCCGCGGGGTGACCCTGCTCACCCGGCTGCGTCGCCGACTTTGTGCGTTCGTTCACAAGTGCCTACGCTGCTGGGGTCAGACCGCACGTCCCCCGGTGGTCGCACCACCCCGGCGGACGTCCGCCCGCACGTCCCTGCTAGGAGGCGGCAGCCACCGTGAGCTCCCCGCGCGAGGACCTGCCCGGCGCCGCCACCGGCGACGCGCAGGCCCGCACCGGCCGCGCCCCGCGCCCGGCCACCGGGCGCAGCGTCCCCGAGGCCACGGTCGCCCGCCTGCCCGTCTACCTGCGCTCGCTCACCGCCCTGGTCGAGCGGGGCGTGGCCACCGTCTCGTCCGAGGAGCTGGCGCTCGAGGCTGGCGTGAACTCGGCGAAGCTGCGCAAGGACCTGTCGCACCTCGGCTCGTACGGCACCCGCGGCGTGGGCTACGACTGCGAGTACCTCGTCTACCAGATCAGCCGCGAGCTCGGCCTGGCCGAGGACTGGCGCGTCGTCATCGTCGGGATCGGCAACCTCGGCCACGCGCTCGCCAACTACGGCGGGTTCGCGGCCCGCGGCGTCAGCGTCGTCGCGCTGGTCGACACCGACCCGGACGTCGTCGGCGAGCAGGTCGCCGGCCTCACCGTCGAGCCGGCGTCGGCGCTCGAGCGGGTGCTCGCGGACCGGCAGGTGGCCATCGGCGTCATCGCCACGCCCGGCCCGGCCGCGCAGGACGTCTGCGACCGGCTGGTCGCGGGCGGCGTGACCAGCATCCTGAACTTCGCCCCCACCGTGCTCCAGGTGCCCGACGACGTCGTGGTGCGCCGCGTCGACCTGTCGTCGGAGCTGCAGATCCTGGCCTTCCACGAGCAGCGCCGGCTCGCCGACCGCGAGGTCGCCGACCGCGGGCTCGCCCCGGTGGCTGCGGCCGCCGCCGACGCGATGCGGCTGGCGCGATGAGCCTGCTCGCGGTGGGCATCTCCCACCACACCGCACCCCTCGACGTGCTCGAGCGGGTGGCGCTCGACGCCGCCGGGACGCGCGAGCTGGCGACCGCCCTCGGCCGCGCCGAGCACGTGCGCGAGGTCGCGGTCCTCGCCACCTGCAACCGGCTCGAGGTGTACGCCGACGTCACCACGTTCCACGGCGGGTTGGCCGACATCGGTCGAATGCTGGTGGCCCGGGCCGGGCTCGACCTCGCCGAGCTCACCCCGCACCTGTACGTGCGGTACGCCGAGCACGCCGTGCAGCACCTGTTCCGGGTCGCCGCAGGGCTGGACTCGATGGCGCTGGGCGAGTCGCAGGTGCTCGGCCAGGTGCGCGCGACGCTGCGCCGCGCCCAGGAGGACGGCACCCTCGGCCGCCTGCTCGACCCGCTGCTGCAGCACAGCCTGCGGGCGGGCAAGCGCGCCCACACCGAGACCGGGCTCGACCGTGCGGGGCACTCGCTCGTCGAGGCCGCCCTGGCGCACGCCGACGAGGTCGGCCTGCCGCTGACCGCCTCGCGCGCGCTGGTGGTCGGCGCCGGCGCGATGAGCGGCCTGGCCGCGGCGACCCTGTACCGCGGCGGCGCCGCCGCGATCACGGTGGCCAACCGCACCCCCGAGCGAGCCCAGCGGCTCGCCCGCGCCGTCGGCGGCGAGTGGCTCGCCCTCGACGACCCCGACGCGCTGGTGCAGGCGCTCGCCGGCGCCGACGTCGTGGTCTCGTGCACCGGGGCCGTCGGCCACGTCCTCACCGTCGAGCGGGTGGCGGCGGCGCGCGAGCTGCGCGCGGCCCGCGCCGCGCTGGAGGGCCGCGACCCGGCCGACCAGCTGCTGGTCGACCTCGCCCTGCCGCGCGACGTCGAGCCGGGGGTCACCGCGCTGCCCGGCGTCCACGTCGTCGACCTCGCCACGCTCGGTCGCGAGCTCGAGCACGCCGAGGTGGGCGAGCAGGTCGAGGCGGCCCGGCGCGTCGTCGACGAGGAGGTCGCCACCTACCTGCAGGGGCAGCGGGCCGACGAGGTCGCGCCGACCGTCGTCGCGCTGCGCTCGTACGCGCGCCAGGTGGTCGAGGCCGAGCTGGCGCGGCTGCGCTCGCGGCTCGGCGAGGTCGACCCGAAGGTCGCCGCCGAGGTCGAGCTCAGCGTGCACCGCGTGGTCGAGAAGATCCTGCACACCCCGACCGTGCGGGTGAAGTCGCTCGCCGCCGAGCAGGACGGCTCGGGGACGCACTACGCGGCCGCCCTGCGCGAGCTGTTCGACCTCGACATCGACGCCGTCACCGGCGGCGCCACCATCACCGACGTCTCCGACGTGCTCGCCGCCGTGCCCGGCGAGCGGCTGGGGGGTGCGTCGTGACCGCGCTGCGCCTCGGCACCCGCCGCAGCCTGCTCGCCCGCACCCAGAGCGAGCAGGTGGCCGACCGGCTGCGCGCGCAGGGCCACCGGGTCGAGCTGGTCGAGGTCGTCACCCACGGCGACACCTCGACCGCCCCGCTCACCCAGATCGGCGGCACCGGCGTCTTCGTCTCCGCGCTGCGCGACGCGCTGCTCGCCGGCGAGGTCGACCTCGCCGTGCACTCCCTCAAGGACCTGCCGACCGCCCCCGCGCCGGGCCTGGCCCTGGCCGCGGTGCCGGAGCGGGAGGACCCCCGCGACGTGCTGGTCGCCTCCGGCGGCCGGACCCTGTCCGACCTCGGCGAGGGCGCCGTCGTCGGCACGGGGTCGCCGCGCCGGGCCTCCCAGCTGCTCGCCCTCGGGCGCGGCCTGCAGGTCGTGCCGGTGCGCGGCAACGTCGACACCCGGCTCGGGCTGGTCACCTCCGGCGAGGTCGACGCCGTCGTCCTGGCGCGCGCCGGGCTCGCCCGCATCGACCGGCTCGCGCACGTGACCGAGGTGCTCGACCCGCTGACGCTGCTCCCGGCCCCGGGCCAGGGCGCGCTCGCGGTCGAGTGCCGCGCCGACGACGCGGCGACGCTCGCCGTGCTCGAGGTGCTCGACGACGCGCCCACCCGCGCCTGCGTCGAGGCCGAGCGGGCGCTGCTGGCCGCGCTCGAGGCCGGCTGCACCGCACCGGTCGGCGCGCTCGCCGACTGGGTCGAGGGCGACCCGGCCGCCGGCGAGCAGGACGAGCTGTACCTGCGCGCCGTGGCGCTCGCGCCCGACGGCTCGGTCGACCTGCGGCGCTCGGCGACCGGTCCCGCGACCGACCCAGGTGGCCTCGGCCGCCGGCTCGCCGAGGTGCTCCTCGAGGACGGCGCGCAGGACCTCGTCACCGCGGCGCATCCACCGGCCCCACCGGGTAGGAACCCGGAACAGACCTCCGTCCCCATCGGTTCAGCAGTGCAGGAGAGTGAGCAGTGAGCAGCAAGAACAAGCCGGTCGGCCAGGTGGCCTTCGTCGGCACCGGCCCGGGCGACCCGGGTCTGCTGACGGTGCGCGCCACCGAGGTGCTCGCCGGCGCCGAGTCGGTCGTCCTCGACCGTGGCATCAGCGACGAGGCGCGCGACGCGCTCGTCGCGCGCTGGTGCCCGCCCGGGGTCGAGCTCCTCGACGCCGGGTTCGGCGAGAACGGGCAGCCGCTCACCCACGCCGGCCGGGCGAAGGTGATCACGCGGGCCGCCAAGGCGGGCCACCGCGTCGTCCGCCTGCTCGACGGCGACGCCGCGACGTTCTCCGGCCTGGCCGAGGAGCTGGTCGCGTGCCAGAAGGCGGGCGTGCCGTTCGAGGTCGTCCCGGGTGTCGCGCTGCACACGGCCGTCCCCGTCTACGCCGGCGTGCCCACCACCTCGAGCGCGGTCTCGGCGGTGCACGTGGTCGACGTCGCGGGCAAGGTCGACTGGTCGAGCCTGCTCGACGAGAAGGCCACCGTGGTGCTGCTCGGCCAGCGCGGCGACCTCGCCGCCGCCCTCGAGGCGCTCGTCGCCGCGGGCCGTGCCGCCGACGCCCCGGTGGTCGTGACCGCGCAGGGCTCGACGACGCGCCAGTCCTCGCTCGACTCGACCCTGGCCGCCGCCGCGTCGGTGCTGGCCGGGTCCGACGACGAGCAGTTCCCGCGCCCGCTCGTGGCCGTCACCGGCCCGACCGTCGCACTGCGCGACAAGGTGTCGTGGTTCGAGACCAAGCCGCTGTTCGGCTGGCGCGTGCTGGTGCCCCGCACCCAGGCGCAGTCCGGCCCGATGACCGACCGGCTCGCCACCTACGGCGCGGTCGCCGACGTCGTCCCGACCATCTCGGTCGAGCCGCCGCGCACGCCGCACCAGATGGAGAAGGCCGTCACCGGCCTGGTCACCGGTCGGTACGAGTGGATCGGGTTCACCTCGGTGAACGCGGTGCGCGCCGTGCGCGAGAAGTTCGCCGAGTACGGCCTGGACGCCCGCGCGTTCGCCGGCCTCAAGGTCGCGGCGGTCGGCGGCGTGACGGCCGACGCGCTGCGCGAGTGGGGCATCGAGCCCGACCTGGTGCCCTCGGGCGAGCAGTCGGCGCACGGGCTGCTCGAGGAGTGGCCGCCGTTCGACAAGGTGCTCGACCCGATCAACCGGGTCTTCCTGCCCCGCGCCGACATCGCCACCGACACGCTGGTGGCCGGCCTGGTCGAGATCGGCTGGGAGGTCGACGACGTCACGGCGTACCGCACCGTGCGCGCCGCGCCGCCGCCGGCGCCCGTCCGCGACGCGATCAAGAACGGCACCTTCGACGCCGTGGTGTTCACCTCGTCGTCGACCGTGCGGAACCTGGTCGGCATCGCGGGCAAGCCGCACCCGTCCACCGTCGTGGCGTGCATCGGGCCGGCGACCGCGAAGACCGCCGAGGAGCACGGCCTGCGGGTCGACGTCCTCGCGCCGGAGCCCAGCGCCGCCGCGGTCGTCGACGCGCTCGCCGAGTACGGGTCCGGCCTGCGGGTCGCCGCCCTCGAGGCGGGCGAGCCGGTGCTGCGTCCGAGCGAGAAGCGGCCGGCCGCACGCCGTCGCGCGCGCTGACCACCGGCTGAGCACGATGTCCTTCCCGGTCGTGCGGCCGCGGCGCCTGCGCACCACGCCGGCGCTGCGGCGGCTCGTGTCCGAGCACCGGTTGCACCCCGCGCAGCTGGTGCTGCCGCTGTTCGTGCGTGAGGGGATCGCTGCGCCGCAACCGATCTCGTCGATGCCGGGCGTGCTCCAGCACACCCGGGAGTCGCTGGTGCAGGCCGCCGTCGAGGCGGCCGACGCCGGCGTCGGCGGGCTCATGCTGTTCGGCGTCCCGGCGGTGCGCGACGCCACCGGGTCGGGCGCCGACGACCCCGACGGCGTCCTCAACCTCGCGCTGCGCGACGTCGCCGACGCGGTCGGCGACCGCACCGTCGTGATGGCCGACCTGTGCCTCGACGAGTTCACCGACCACGGCCACTGCGGGGTGCTCGACGACGCGGGCGCCGTCGACAACGACGCGACCCTCGAGCGGTACACCTCGATGGCGCTGGCCCAGGCGCGTTCCGGCGCAGCGGTGCTCGGGCTGAGCGGGATGATGGACGGCCAGGTGGGTGCGGTGCGCGCCGCGCTCGACGCCGAGGGGCTCACCGACGTCGTCGTGCTCGCGTACGCGGCCAAGTACGCGTCGGCGTTCTACGGCCCGTTCCGCGAGGCCGTCGACTCCCAGCTCACCGGCGACCGTCGCACCTACCAGCAGGACCCCGCGAACGGCCGCGAGGCGCTGCGCGAGGTGCGCCTCGACGTCGCCGAGGGCGCCGACGTCGTGATGGTGAAACCCGGGCTGCCGTACCTCGACGTGCTCGCCTCGGTGGGCGGTGCCGTCGACGTGCCGGTGTGGGCCTACCAGGTGTCGGGCGAGTACGCGATGGTCGAGGCGGCCGCCGCGAACGGCTGGATCGACCGCGAGCGCGCGATCGAGGAGTCGCTCACCGCCTTCGTGCGCGCAGGTGCCGACGCCGTGCTGACCTACTGGGCCACCGAGGTCGCCACGCGGCTGCGGGGCTGACGCCGCCGGTCGAGGTCGCCGCTCGGGGCGCGCCACGCGCTGACCGCGCCGTCGAGGTCGTGCCGGCGCACCAGCACCGCCCCGGGCTCGGGCACCCGGTCGAGCGCGTCGGCGGGCACGGCGCACGGCGTGCGGCCGAGGTCCCACAGCTGGTGCGGGTCGATGCCGTGCGCGAGCAGCACCTCGATCGCCCGCGCGGGCTCGTCGGCCGCCACCGCGACCTCGGCGTACGAGGTGGCGGCGTCGCCGTCGTCGAAGCGGTACACGAGCACCCGTCCCACGTCACCGACGGTAGACCGGCGCGACCGCGGGCACGGGCGGACGCGCCCGGACCACCCCGACGGGTGACCTCGGGCTCGCCCGTCCGGTGGAGCGCCGGTCCGGTGGGGTCAGCGGGGCTCGAGCAGCAGCACGGGGATGAGGCGGTCGGTCTTGACCTGGTACTCCGCGTAGGGCGGGAACGCCTCGACGCAGCGCGCCCACCACTCCTCGCGCTCGGCGCCCGAGATCTCGCGGGCGCGCCGCGCGCTCACCTCGGTGCCGTCCTGCAGGTCGAGGTCGGGGTCGGCGAGCAGGTTGCCGTACCAGACCGGGTGCTCGGGGGCGCCGCCCTTGCTCGCGACCGCGGCGTAGACGCCGTCGTGCTCGACCCGCATGAGCGGCACCTTGCGCACCTTGCCGGACGCCTTGCCGCGCATCGTCAGCAGCACGACGGGGCGGTGCTGGACGTGCACCGACGTCGTCGTGCCGGTCTCCTCGATGGTCTCGACCTGCTTGCGCACCCACTCGGACGGGGACGGGACGTACTCACCGGTGATGGTCATGACCGCGACAACGGGGCCGGGTCGGCGGGCATTCCGGACGCTCCGTCCTCGTCCGCGGCGAGCCGCTCGGGGGCCGGACGGCGCAGGAGCAGGGGGAGCGCGGCCGCGGACGTGACCACCGCGATCGCCGCCAGCGACCAGCGGAAGTCGGCGACGGTCAGCAGCGCCGCGCCCGCGGCGATCGAGGCCGTCTGCGGCAGCGTGATCGCGAGGTTCACCGCGCTGGACGTGCGGCCCTGCAGCCGCGGCGGCGTCATCCGCTGCCGCACGGTGGCGGCGGGGACGAACGCCCAGGGGATCGCCGCGCCGCCGAGCACCCGTCCGGCGAGCACGACCTGGTCCTGGGAGGCGAACATGGTCAGGCCGCTCAGCGCGAAGGCGACCAGGGCGAGCCCGACGAGCCGCTGGCCGCCGAGCCGGCGCAGCAGCCAGACCGACACCACGCCACCGGCGATGCTGCCCGCGCCCTGCGCGCTCATCAGCACGCCGAAGAACGCCGGTTCCCGGCCGAGACCCTCGTCCACGACGCTGAACAGCGCCGTGTCGGCGAGCCCGATGACGAGCATCGACGCCGCGAGGCAGGCGGTGATGCGGCGCAGCGCCGGCGTGCGGGCGACGTGCCGGAAGCCGGCCGACACCTCCTGCGCCCAGGGCTCGCGCCCGTGCGGCTCCGGCTCGGACTCCTGCACCCGCACCGTCAGCAGCGCCAGCACGGCCAGGCCGAAGGTCGCCGAGGCGAGGGCGGCCAGGGCCTGGCCGCCCACCGCGGTGTAGAGCCCGGCGCCGAGCAGCGGGCTCACGACCCGCAGCCCCTGGTCGAGCGTCATCAGCGTGCCGTTGGCGGTGTCGAGCTGGTGGTCCTCGAGCAGGTCGCGCAGCAGGCCCGAGCGCGCCGGGGCCGTGACGTACCCGACCACGCCGTACCCGGCGGCCACCGCGTAGAGCAGCCACAGGTCGTCGGCGGAGTCGACGAGCAGCAGGGCGAGCACGCCGACGCCGGCCAGGGCGTTGGTGGCCAGCAGGAGCGGGCGCCGGCGCACCCGGTCGGCGAGCTGGCCGAACAGCGGCGAGGCCAGCACCGGCAGCGCGAGGAAGAAGAACACCAACCCGGCGGCCGAGCTCGACCCGGTGAGGTCCTTGGCCCACACGCCGAGGGTGAGGAACAGGGCGCTGTCGCCGACGTTGCTCACCGTCTCGCCCACGAGCAGGCGTCGGAAGGCCGGGACGGCGAAGGCGGACCGCCGGGTGGTCACGCCGAGCCGCCGGACGCGGGGCCGGGGTCGTCGTCCGGCAGCACCGTCGTCGCCGCGTACACGCGCACCCACCGGCCGTCCTCCGGACGCGTCGTGGGGTCCTCGACCCGCCCGACGTACCGCAGGAGCAGGGCCTGCAGCTCGGCGTTCACCTCCTCCAGCTCCGCGCGCGTCATCCAGGTGGTCGAGCCGCCGCTGGTCTGGGTGCCGTCCCACCCGGGCGGCGCGGGACGCGTGAGGCGCTCGCGGACGCGGGCCGCCTCCCAGTCGACGAACGCCTGCCCGAAGGCGAGCGCGGCGCGCCGGCCCTCGTCGTCGAGCGCGGACGGGTCGACGTCCTGCCGGTACGACACCGCCCGCCAGGGCTTGTCGCGCCCGACCTGCTCGGCGCGCTCGACGAAGCCGTACTTCTCGAGCTGGCGCAGGTGGAACGAGCAGCTCGCGACCGACTCGCCCGTGGCGCGGGCGCACTCGGTGGCGGTCGCCCGGTCGCGGGTGCCGAGCACCTCGATGAGGCGCAGCCGCAGGGGGTGGCTGAGGGCGCGGATGGCCTGCGGGTCGCGCAGCGGCTCGGGCGAGCTCACCGGCGGAGCGTGGCATGTTCAAGACTGCTTGCGCAAGGAGACTTGAACATTGCCCCGACTCGCCGCGTCCGCGGGGATGCGACGCGCCGAGACGCCCGGGAACGCGGCGGTTCGGGGGAGGGGAGGGCGGCGGCGTCAGTCGGCGAGCTCTGCAAGGTGCTGCCGCGCCCGGTCGACCTCCTCCTGGGCCGACCGCTGCGCGGCGCGCTGCCCCTCGAGCGTGCGCTCCGCCTCGTCGGCCGCGGCCGCGAGGCGGTCGGCGTCCGCGACCGCGCGGTCGAGCGCCTCCTGCGCCTGCCGGCGCCGCTCCTGCGCCCGCTCGCGCTCCGCGGACGAGGTCTCGACCGTGCGCTCGGCCCGCACCACCTTGCGGTCGGCGGAGGTGAGCGCCGACTCCGCCTGCGCCAGCGCGGTCCTCGCGGCCTCGAGCCGGCGCTCCCGCTCCTGGCGCTCGCGCTCCGCGTCGGCGCCCTCGTCCTCGTCGTCGTCCTCGTCGTCGTCCTCGTCGTCCGGCTCGACCGGGTCGGGGACGACGGCGAGCCCCGCGGGCCCGAACCCGCTGTAGGACAACGGGCTCACCAGGTGGCCGGCGCGCACCTGCTCGGCCACCTCGGGGTCGGCCAGTGCCGCGAGCAGCGTGTCGCCGACCTGGTCCAGCACGCTGCGCGAGACCTGCTCGCCGCTGTCGCGCGCCAGGTGGTGGGCGCGGGTGGCGAGCGAGCGCACCACCTGGTGCCGCTGCTGGGTGAGCGTGCGCAGCTCGGCCCCGCTCAACCGCGACTGCGCCTTGCGCATGGCGGCACCGAGGTCGAGCAGGGCGCCGAGGTCGTCGGGCGCCTCGTAGGCGAGCAGGTTCACGAGCCACGCCGCCGTCGACGGCTTGCGCAGCCTCCCGATCGCCGTCGCGAGCGCGCGGTCGCCGTCGGCGCGGGCCCGCGCGACCAGCTCGGCCCGGGTCGCCATGAAGTCGTCCGGCACGACGGCGTAGAGCTGCTCGGCCGCCTCCTCGAGCGCCGCCGCGTGCTCGTCGTCGTCCCCGCGCGCCACGTGGCCATCGTGGCAGGCCGTTGACGCCGGCCGCGGTGGCACATAGTTTCAGTGCGATCCCATGATTTGGAAGTTGCTTCCACGAGGAGGAACCGTGCCCGTCCCCCGGACCGCGAGGGTGCTCGCCGCCGGCGCCGCCGCGCTGCTGGCCGCCACGCTCGCCGCCCCCGCCGCGTCGGCCGCGGGCGGGGCCGACGCCTACGTCCGCAGCACGATGCGGCAGATGACGACCGACCAGAAGATCGGCCAGCTGTTCGTCACCTACGCGTACGGCACCGACGCGCGCACGGTCACCGAGGCCGACGCCGCCCAGAACCTGGCCGCCTACGGCGTGCGCACCCCCGCCGAGGTGGTCGACAAGTACGGTCTGGGCGGCGTCATCTACTTCGCCTGGTCGAACAACGTCGCGAACCCGCAGCAGATCGCGAAGCTCTCGAACGGGTTGCAGCGCGCGGCGGCAGGCCGCGACACGAAGGTCGACCCGCCGCTGCTCATCAGCACCGACCAGGAGATGGGCGTGGTGGTGCGGGTCGGTCCGCCCGCCACCCAGCTGCCGGGCAGCATGGCGCTCGGCGCCACCCGTGACCCCCGCGCCGCCCAGCAGGCCGCGCAGGTCACCGGTCGCGAGCTGCGCGCCATCGGCATCAACCAGAACTACGCGCCGGACGCCGACGTGAACGTCGACCCGCAGAACCCGGTCATCGGCGTGCGCAGCTTCTCGTCCGACCCGGCGCTCGTGTCGCAGCTGGTCGCGGCCCAGGTGACCGGCTTCGAGCAGCCTGGCAAGCAGGGCGTCTCGAGCACGGCCAAGCACTTCCCGGGCCACGGCGACACCAGCACCGACAGCCACTACGGCCTGCCGGTGATCGACCACACCCGCGAGGAGTGGGAGCGGCTCGACGAGCCCCCGTTCCGCGCCGCGGTCGAGGCCGGCATCGACTCGATCATGACCGCGCACATCGTCGTCCCGTCGCTCGACCCGAGCGAGGACCCCGCGACGCTGTCGCAGCCGATCCTGACCGGCCTGCTGCGCGAGCGGCTCGGGTACGACGGCGTCGTCGTCACCGACTCGCTGCAGATGGCCGGCGTGCGCGAGAAGTACGGCGACGACGAGGTGGCCGTGCGCGCGGTGCTCGCCGGGGCCGACCAGCTGCTCATGCCGATGGACATGGACGTTGCGTACGAGGCGGTGCAGGAGGCGGTGGCGTCCGGACGCATCTCGCAGGAGCGGCTCGACCAGAGCGTCGAGCGGATCCTGCGGATGAAGTACGAGCGAGGCGTCGTGCAGCAGCCGTACGTCACCGAGCGCCGCGTCGAGCGCGTCGTCGGCACGCCCGAGCACCAGCAGGTCGCGCAGTCGATCACCGACCGCACCGTCACCGCGGTGGCGAACCCGGGCGGTGCGCTGCCCACGCAGGTCGACGGCCGCTCGGTGCTCGTCACCGGCGCGGGGGTCGCGCCGGCCACGGCGCTCGGCGACCGGCTGGCCGCGCAGGGGGCGGTCAGCCAGGTCGTCGAGACCGGCCTCGCCCCGACCGCGACCAAGCAGGCCGAGGCGGTGGCGGCGGCGTCCGGCAAGGACCTCGTCGTCGTCCTGACGAACAAGGCGTGGTCGAACCCCGGTCAGCAGCAGCTGGTCTCGCAGCTGCAGGCCACCGGCGTCCCGGTCGTCGTGGTCGCGGTGCGCGACCCGTACGACGCGTCGTACGTGTCGCCCGACCTGCCCTTCCTCGCCACCTACTCCTCGACCGCGGTCTCGATGGAGTCGGTCGTGCGGGTGCTGACCGGCCAGGTGGCGCCGACCGGGAAGCTGCCCGTCGACGTCCCGGTGGCCGGGCAGCCGGACCAGGTGCTGTACCCCTTCGGACACGGACTGGGTTGGTGAGGTCGACGTGGTGAGCGCAGCAGGTGGACGCGGGTCCCTCGGTCGTCGGGCGTTCCTGGCGGCCGGTGCGGGAGCCCCGCTGGCGGTGGGCGCGACGGCCTCGTCGGCAGCGGCGGACGGTGGCGCCGGCCAGGGCCGGCGTGTCACGACCGGGGCGATGGCATTGGCGCGCAGCGGCTTCCGCAGCCTGCGCGGCCGACGCGTGGGTGTGGTCAGCAACCCGACCGGGGTGCTCGACGACCTCTCGCACGTGGTCGACGCGATGCACGGCGCCGGCCTCGACGTCGGTGGTGTGTTCGGCCCCGAGCACGGCTTCCGCGGGTCCGCCCAGGCGGGAGGGTCGGAGGGGACGGGGACCGACGCACGCACCGGCCTGACCGTCTACGACGCCTACGGCGCCGACGGCGCGGCGTTCGAGGAGCTCTACGACCGCGCGGACGTGGACACGGTCGTGTTCGACATCCAGGACGTCGGCTCCCGGTTCTACACCTACGTCTGGACGATGTACCACGCGCAGGTCGCCGCTGCCCGCAGCGGCCGCCGGTTCGTGGTGCTCGACCGCCCGAACCCGGTGGGAGGCAGGGCGGCCGGTCCGATGATGACGCCGACGTACACCTCGGGCGTCGGGCTGAAGGAGGTCGTGCAGCAGCACGGCATGACCGTGGGCGAGCTCGCGCGGATGTTCAACGACACCTTCGTCCTCGAGGAGGCGGGTGCGCCCGCCGAGCTCGTCGTCGAGCAGGTGAAGGGCTGGCGCCGCAGCGAGCTGCACTCCGTCACCGGGCTGCCGTGGGTGCCGCCCAGCCCGAACATGCCGACCCCCGAGACGGCGCTGGTGTACCCGGGTACGTGCCTGTTCGAGGGCACGAACCTGTCCGAGGGACGCGGTACCACCCGTCCGTTCGAATGGATCGGTGCGCCGTGGGCCGACCACCACTGGTCAGACGACCTCAACGCCGCCGGGCTGCGCGGGGTCCGCTTCCGCGAGAGCTACTTCGTTCCCTCGTTCTCCAAGCACGTCGGCGCCACCTGCGCGGGCGTGCAGGTGCACGTCACCGAGCCGCAGCGGTTCGACGCGATCCGCACCGCCGTGACGATGCTGGTGGCGCTGAAGGCGCGGTACGCCGACTTCGCGTGGCGGGTCGACGCGTGGGACACCGCCCGTCCGTACTGGATCGACAAGCTGACCGGCAGCACCCGGCTGCGCGAGCAGGTCGACGCCGGGGCGGACGTCGACGAGGTCGTGGCGGCCTGGGCCGACGAGCTGGCCGCGTTCGAGCGGCACCGGCGGCCGTACCTGCTCTACCGGTGAGCCGTTCCCCGGGAGGACGGCCGCGCGGGAGGATGGGGGCGTGAGCTCCCGTGCGCCCGCGGGCGACCTGCCGGTCGTCGTCCGCTCGCTGTTGCCCTCGCTGCCGCGCGCGGAGCAGGCGGTCGCGCGGCACGTCCTCGACCACCCGTCCGACAGCTCGCACCTCACCATCGGCGAGCTGGCCGCGGCCGTGGGCGTCTCGCAGGCCTCGGTGAGCCGGTTCTGCCGCTCGGTCGGGCTGTCGGGGTACCCGGCGCTGCGGCTCGCGCTGGCGCGCGAGGCCTCGCGCAGCGAGGTGCCCGGTCGCGGTCACCTCACCCCCGGCGACGTCGTCCCGGACGAGGACCTCGGCACGCTGGTGCGCAAGGTCGCCTACGCGAGCGCACGGGCGGTCGAGGACACCGCCGCCCAGCTCGACGTCGACGTCCTGGCCCGCGCGGTCGACGCGGTCGGCACCGCGCGCCGCACGGACGTCTACGGGGTGGGGGCCAGCGCCGTCGTGGGCCTGGACCTGCAGCAGAAGTTCCACCGGATCGGACGGGTCGTCCAGACCTGGTCGGACGCCCACATGATGCTGACGTCGGCCGCGCTGCTGCGAGCGGGCGACGTCGCCGTCGGCATCTCGCACTCGGGCACCACCACCGAGGTGCTCGACGCCGTCGCGCGCGCCCGGGCCGCGGGCGCCGTCACCGTCGGCATCACCAACTTCCCGCGGTCGCCGCTCGCGCGTGGCGTCGACCTGCTGCTCACCACGGCGGCGC
The DNA here is from genome assembly GCF_054777815.1 of Angustibacter speluncae. Classification (NCBI taxonomy): domain Bacteria; kingdom Bacillati; phylum Actinomycetota; class Actinomycetes; order Kineosporiales; family Kineosporiaceae; genus Angustibacter; species Angustibacter speluncae. The sequence continues at coordinate 15,265 of NZ_BAAHAF010000114.1, forward strand.
ACGAGACGACGTTCCGCTCCGGTGCGATGGCGAGCCGCACCGCCCAGCTCACGGTCGTCGACGCCCTGTTCGTCGCGGTGGCGAGCCGCAGCTTCGACGCGACCGTCGAGGCGCTCGAGGCCACCTGGGACGCCGTCCGCAGCCGCCGCGAGGACGGCGGGGGGCCGCGGTGACCGTGCTGCCGACCGGGGGGCGCGACCGCACCGGGCTGCCGCCCACCGAGGGCCGCAACGCCGCGACGCTCGGGCTCGCCGACCTCGGCACCCTCGACCTGCTCACCGCGCTGAACGACGAGGACGCCCGCGTCGCCCCGGCCGTGCGCGCCGTGCTGCCGCAGCTCGCCGACCTGGTCGACCGGGCCGTCGCGTCGCTGCGCGCCGGCGGCGGCGTGCACTACCTCGGCGCGGGCACGTCCGGCCGGCTGGCCGCGCTCGACGCCGTCGAGCTGCGTCCGACGTTCGGCGCTCCGCCGCAGTGGTTCTCGGCCCACCTGGCCGGTGGTCCGCAGGCGATGACGCGCGCCGTCGAGGGCGCCGAGGACGACCGCGACGACGGCGCACGGGTCGTCCGCGAGCACGTGCGGACGGGCGACGTCGTCGTGGGGGTCGCAGCCAGCGGCCGGACGCCGTGGGTGCTCGCCGGTCTGGCCCAGGCCCGTCGCCAGGGGGCGGTGACGGCGCTGGTGTGCGCCGACCCGGACCCGCCGGCCGGCGCCGAGGTCGACGTCCTGGTGGGCGTCGCGACCGGGCCCGAGGCGCTGACGGGCTCGACCCGGATGAAGGCGGGCACGGCGCAGAAGCTGGTGCTCAACGCGTTCTCGACGGCGACGATGGTGCGGATGGGGCGGGCCTGGTCGAACCTCATGGTCGACCTGGTGGCGACCAACGCCAAGCTCCGCGACCGCTCGGTGCGGATCCTGGTCGAGGCGACGGGCGACGACGAGGACGTCTGCGCCGCAGCGCTGCTCGCGGCCGACGGTCGGGTCAAGGTCGCCCTGGTGGGTCTGCTCGCGGGGGTGGACGCGGACGTGGCCGCCACCGCCCTCGAGGGCGGCGACGGCCACGTGGCGTCGGCGCTGCGCGCGCTGCGGCCCCGGTAGGGCCGCGCGGGCTCAGGCCTGCTTGATCGCGGAGATGTCGAGCTGCAGCCTGACCTTCTTGCTGACGAGCACGCCGCCGGTCTCGAGCGCGGCGTTCCAGGTCAGGCCCCAGTCCTCGCGGTCGACGTCGAACGCGGCGGAGAAGCCGGCGCGCTGGTTGCCGAACGGGTCGGTGGCGGTGCCCTCGAACTCGACGGGGACGGTCACGCGCTTGGTGACGTCCTTGATGGTGAGGTCGCCCTCGAGCACGAACTCGCCGCCCTCGGCGCGCACGCCGGTGCTGGCGAAGGTGATGGTCGGGTAGGTCGCGACGTCGAAGAAGTCGGGGCTCTGCAGGTGGCCGTCGCGCTGCTCGCTGCCGGTGGTGACCGACGCGGCGCCGATGGTGGCGTTCGCGGAGGAGGTCTCGACCGAGTCGCCGAAGGTGAGGGAGCCCTCGACCTCGGTGAAGCGGCCACGGACCTTGGTGACCATGGCGTGGCGGGCGACGAAGCCGACCTCGCTGTGCGAGGCGTCGATCGCGTAGGTGCCGGGGACGAGGCCCTCGGGCAGCTGAGTGGCGGTGGTGGTGCTCGTGGTGTCGGTCATGACGGGTCCTCCGGGTCGTGGTCTGGGTGCGGGTCCTGCATCCACGGAACCACAATGTTCATGAGAGTTCAAATATTCCTCCACCCCTAGGATCGTTCGTCATGACGAGCGGGGGTGCGACGTGACGCGGTGGCTGAGCCCGCAGGAGCAGGCCGTGTGGCGCACCTACCTCGAGGTGACGCAGCGGCTGTGGGAGCAGCTCGCCCGCGAGCTCGACGACGCCGGCGACCTGCCGCTGTCGGAGTACGAGGTGCTCGTGCGCCTGTCCGAGGCCCCCGGCGGGCGGATGCGGATGAGCGAGCTCGCCGACGCGCTGTCGCACTCGCGCAGCCGCCTCACCCACACCGTGCAGCGGATGCAGCAGCGCGGCCTCGTGCGGCGCGAGCCGGCCGCCGACGACGGCCGCGGGGTGCTGGCCGCGGTGACCGACGCCGGGCGCGCCGAGCTCGCCGCGCACGCCGACGTGCACGTCACCGGCGTCCGCGAGCACCTGTTCGACCCCGTCCCGCCGGACGAGCTCGAGGTGCTCGGCCGCGCGCTCGACCGGGTGGCCGAGCACCTGCGCGAGGTGCGGGCGGCCTCGCGCCCGGGGGCGTCCCGTCCCGGCACGCCCGCGCCGGCGGCGCGTGCCAGGGTGGGGGAGTGACCCACCCGCACTCCGCCCCCGTCTCCGAGCGGCTGTTCGACCGCGCCCGCACCGTCTCCCCCGGCGGGGTCAACTCGCCGGTGCGCGCCTTCCGCGCCGTGGGCGGCACGCCGCGGTTCATGGCGTCCGGGTCGGGTCCGTACCTCACCGACGCCGACGGCCGGCGGTACGTCGACCTGGTCTGCTCGTGGGGACCGATGCTCCTCGGGCACGCCCACCCGGCGGTCGTCGAGGCCGTCCAGCGCGCGGTGTCGCGCGGCACCTCCTTCGGCACCCCCACCGAGACCGAGGTCGAGCTGGCCGAGGAGATCGTCGCCCGGGTCGGGCCGGTCGAGCAGGTGCGCCTGGTCTCCTCGGGCACCGAGGCGACGATGACGGCGGTCCGGCTCGCCCGCGGGTTCACGGGGCGCGCCAAGATCGTGAAGTTCGCCGGGCACTACCACGGCCACGTCGACGCCCTGCTCGCCCAGGCGGGCTCGGGCGTCGCGACCCTCGGCCTGCCCGGCACGCCGGGCGTCACCGAGGCGACGACCGCCGAGACCATCGTCCTGCCCTACAACGACACGGCCGCCCTCGACTCGGCGTTCGACCTGCACGGCGACCAGATCGCCTGCGTGATCACCGAGGCCGCCGCGGGCAACATGGGCGTCGTCCCGCCCGCCCCGGGGTTCACCGCCCGGCTGCGCGAGGTCACCGCCGGGTACGGCGCGCTGCTCGTCAGCGACGAGGTGATGACCGGGTTCCGGCTCTCGCGGTCCGGCTGGTTCGGGCTCGAGGGCCCGCAGGGCGGCGCGAACGACGGCGCCCCCGACCTGTTCACGTTCGGCAAGGTGATGGGCGGCGGCTTCCCCGCGGCCGCGTTCGGCGGACGGGCCGAGATCATGCAGCACCTCGCGCCGGCGGGGGCGGTCTACCAGGCCGGCACGCTGAGCGGGAACCCCGTCGCCACCGCCGCCGGGCTCGCCACCCTGCGCCACGCCGACGACGCCGTCTACGCCCGGGTCGACGAGGTCGCCGCGACGATCGCCTCGTCGGCGTCCGCCGCGCTCGCCGCCGTCGGCGTCCCGCACACCCTCGGCCGCGCCGGGTCGATGTTCTCGGTCTTCTTCGGGGTGCAGCCCGAGCACGGCCCCGTGCGCGACTACGCCGGCGCCCAGACCCAGGACGTCGGGGCGTTCCGGGCCTTCTTCCACGAGCTGCTCGGCCGCGGGGTCTACCTGCCGCCGTCCGCGTTCGAGTCGTGGTTCGTCTCGGCGGCGCACGACGACGCCGCCGTCGACCAGGTGCTCGACGCCCTCCCGCACGCGGCCGCCGCCGCCGCGGCCGCCCTCGGCAGCTGAGGCACCTCCTCCTCCTGCCCGTTTCCCCAGTTCAGTGACGGTCGTGCCACTGGAGTGGGGGTGCGCGCCTCGTGCAGTGCGAGTTCCGCCACTGAACGGGGGAAACGGTCCCCGGGCCGGACGCGGCTTGCATTCGTTTCAAGATTGGAGTAATACTGGTGCTCCAACCTTGAAACAATCGCTCGGAGGAGCTCCCGTGACCACCCTGTTCCGCCTCGACGCCAGCATCCGCCCCGACGGCTCGGCGAGCCGCGAGCTCGCCGACCTGGTGCAGGACGAGTGGCTCGCCGCCCACCCCGGCGCCCGCGTCGAGCGCCGCGACCTCGGCACCGACCCGCTCCCCGCGGACGCGTGGGCCGCCGCGGTGTCCGCCGGCTTCGTTCCCGAGCGCGAGCGGACGGCCGAGCAGGCCGCCGCGGTCAAGCTCGCGGGCACGCTCGTCGACGAGCTGCTCGACGCCGACGCGATCCTGCTGGCCATCCCGCTCTACAACTTCGGCGTCTCCCAGCACGTCAAGGCCTGGATCGACCTGGTCGTCACCGACCCGCGCGCGGCGGCCGGTGGCCCGCCGGTGCTGGAGGGTCGACAGGTCGTCCTGGCCACCGTCCGCGGCGGCGCGTACGGCCCGGGCACCCCGCGCGAGGGCTGGGACCACTCGACCGCGTACCTGCGCCGGATCCTGGCCGACTGCTGGGGCGCCGACCTCACCGTGGTCGAGCGCGAGCTCACGCTCGTCGGGGTCAACCCCGCGCTGGACGCCTTCACCGACCTCGCCGCGCAGCTGCACGCCGACGCCCGCGAGGCCGCCCGCGACGCCGGCAAGGTGCTCGCTGCCTCCTGAGCGCTGCTGCGGTGATGCGCCGTCGCCGTCACCGTCCGGCGCTAGCATCCGGACGGTGACGGCAGCGCGGCCCGACGCCGACCCGACGCCCGAGGGCGGGTGGCTCGACGACGGCGAGCGCGACGCCTGGCTCGGCGTGGTGGCGCTCGTGCTGCGGCTGCCCGGGATGCTCGAGGCCCAGCTTCGGCGCGACGCCGGGATGTCGCTGTACGAGTACCTCGTGGTCAGCTCGCTGTCGATGACCGACGACCGCACCGCCCGGATGAGCCACCTGGCCGGTCTCACCAACGGGTCGCCGTCGCGGCTGTCGAACGTGGTGAAGTCGCTCGAGGCCCGTGGCTGGGTGACCCGCTGCCCCGACACCGTCGACCGCCGCTCGACCCTGGCCCGCCTCACCGACGAGGGGTACCGCGCGGTGGTGGAGGCGGCCCCCGGCCACGTCGACGAGGTGCGCCGTCGCGTGGTCGACCCGCTGACCCGCGAGCAGCTGGCAGCGCTCGCGGACATCGCGACCCGCCTGGTCGGCACCGTCGACTCCGCGGTGGGCTCCCCCGCCGAGGGGTGCTGACCGCGCGTCCCGGGCCGTGCGGTCGGCACCGGCGCGCGCCTGAGAGACTGGGGCCATGGCCCTGACCACCGTGCACCTGCTGCGCCACGGCGAGGTCTTCAACCCGCACGGCGTGCTCTACGGACGCATCCCGGGCTACCACCTGTCCGAGCTGGGGCAGCTGATGGCGCAGCGCGTCGCCGACCACCTCAAGGCCGGCGGCCACCGGGTCGTGCACCTCGTCGCCTCGCCGCTCGAGCGCGCGCAGCAGACGGCCGCGCCGGTGGCCGAGGTCTTCGGGCTGCCGATCACCACCGACGAGCGGGTGATCGAGTCGGGCAACCACTTCGAGGGCCAGCAGTTCGGCGTCGGCGCGGGGGCGCTGCGCCACCCGCGGCACTGGGTGCACCTGCGCAACCCGTTCCGGCCGTCCTGGGGCGAGCCCTACGACGAGATCGCCGACCGCATGCACGCCGCCGCCCGCGCGGCGCGCGACGCCGCCACCGGCGCCGAGGCCGTGGTCGTGAGCCACCAGCTGCCGATCTGGACGGCGCGGCGCCGCGCCGAGGGCCGCCGGCTCTGGCACGACCCGCGCCGGCGCCGGTGCGACCTCGCCTCGCTCACCTCGTTCGTCTACGACGGCGAGCGGCTGGTCGACGTCCGCTACGCCGAGCCCGCGCACGACCTCGTCCCGGCCCGCGACCAGGTGTCCGGCGCATGAGCCGACCCACCCGCGCCGCGGCGCTGCTGGCCGCCGCCGCGCTGCTGTCCGGCTGCACGGCCATGCAGGGCGTCGACGCCCAGGCCCGCTCCGGCGACTCCAAGCAGTACGTCGCGGGCGACGGCACCGTCCTGGAGCTGCCGCCGGACGCCCGGGCCGAGCCGGTCGACGGCGTCGCGGGCGAGACCGCCGAGGGCGAGCGGCTCGACCTCGCCGACCTGCGCGGCGACGTCGTCGTGCTGAACCTCTGGTACGCCGCGTGCGGCCCCTGCCGCGTCGAGGCCCCCGACCTGGTCGCGCTCGCCGACGAGCTCGACCCGCAGGGCGCGCGGTTCGTCGGGCTGAACACCCGCGACGACGCCCCCGAGGCGCTCGCGTTCGAGCAGACCTTCGACGTGCCGTACCCGTCGATCATCGACGCGCAGGGGTCGGCGGTGCTCGCGCTGCGCGGCCAGCTGGTGCCCAACGCCGTGCCGACCACGCTCGTCCTCGACCGCGAGGGCCGGGTCGCCGCCCGGGTCTCCGGCCGCATCGACCCCTCGGTGCTGCGCACCCTGGTCGAGGACGCGCTCGAGGAGACCACGTAGGCGTGGGGTCCGAGCTCAGCGAGCAGGTGCTGTCCGGGCCGATGGTCGCGGCGCTGCCGATCGCGCTGCTGGCCGGTCTGGTGTCGTTCGCGTCGCCGTGCGTCCTGCCGCTCGTGCCCGGGTACCTCGGCTACGTCGGCGGGCTCACCGGCGTCTCGGCCGCGGCCGCCGGCCGCCGCCGCAGCTGGCGCGTGCTCCTCGGCGCGAGCCTGTTCGTCCTCGGCTTCAGCCTCGTCTTCGTCGTGATCGGTTTCACCGCAGGTGGTCTCGGCGACCTGCTGTACCGGTGGAACGACGTCGTCTCGCGCGTGCTCGGGGTCGTCGTCCTGCTCATGGGCCTGGTCTTCCTCGGCTGGGTACCGGGCGGCGCGAGCGAGCGACGGCTGTCGTGGCGGCCCGCGGCCGGGCTGGCCGGGGCGCCGCTGCTCGGCGTCGTCTTCGGGCTCGGCTGGGCCCCGTGCATCGGCCCGGTGTTCAGCGCGGTCGCCGCACTCGGGCTGCAGTCCGGCGGCGCCGGGCGCGGCGCGGTGCTCGCGCTGGCCTACTGCCTCGGGCTCGGGGTGCCGTTCCTGCTGGTGGCGGCCGGCCTCGACCGCAACCGCCGCGCGCTCGACCTGCTCCGCCGCCACCGCCGCGGTATCTCGCGGGCCGGCGGCGCCATGCTCGTGGTCGTCGGGCTGCTGCTCGTCACCGGCGTGTGGACCACCTGGATCGACGCGCTCCGCCTCTGGGTCGAGGGCGACTCCGGCTTCAGGACGGTGATCTGAGCGATGGTGCAGGACCTCACGACCCGGCGCAGCGAGCCCTCGGACGGCCCCGAGCGCCCGGACGCCCCGGCGCTCGGGGTGGTCGGCACGCTGCGCTGGGCCTGGCGCCAGCTCACCAGCATGCGCACCGCGCTGTTCCTGCTGATGCTGCTCGCGGTCGGCGCCGTCCCGGGCTCGATCCTGCCGCAGCGCGGCGTCGACGCCACCGAGGTGGCGCGGTACCAGGCCGAGCACCCGGACGCCTCGCCGTGGCTCGACCGGCTCGGGCTGTTCGACGTCTACTCCTCGGTCTGGTTCTCGGCGGTCTACCTGCTGCTGTTCGTCTCGCTGGTCGGCTGCGTCGTGCCGCGGACGCGCGTGCACCTGGCCGCGATGCGCGCCCGCCCGCCCCGGGCGCCGTCGAGGCTGTCCCGGATGCCCGCGCACACCACGGTCGACGTCGACGCCACGGGCGAGGTGGTGCTGGACGCCGCGCGTGACCTGCTGCGGCGCAAGCGGTACCGCGTCGACGTGCGCGACGGCGCGGTGTGCGCCGAGCGCGGCTACCTGCGCGAGACCGGCAACCTGCTGTTCCACGTCGCGCTGCTCGGCCTGCTCGTGGCGGTGGCGCTCGGCTCGCTGTACGGCTACCGCGGCCAGTTCCTGCTGACGACGGGCACCGGGTTCGCGAACACGCTGTCCGAGTACGACGACTTCGACCCGGGCACCTGGGTCGACGAGGGCGACCTCGACCCGTTCCAGCTGACCCTCGACGACCTGACCGTGCGGTTCGAGACCGAGGTGGCCGGCAACCAGTTCGCCGCGCCGCGCGACTTCGAGGCCGCCGTGACCCTCACCGACGAGCCCGGCGCCGAGCCCGAGCCGCGCACGATCCGGGTGAACGAGCCGCTGCCCGTGGGCGACTCGCACGTCTACCTGCAGGGCAACGGCTACGCGCCGGTGCTCACCGTGCGCGACGGCGAGGGTCGGGTGGTGAAGTCCGGGCCGGTCGTGTTCGTCCCGGAGGGTCGGTTCTACCAGTCGCCCGGAGCGGTGAAGGTACTCGAGACCCAGCCGCAGATCGGCCTGCAGGGCGTCTTCCTGCCGACCTGGGAGATGGACGACGAGCTCGGCCCGACCTCGGTCTTCCCCGACGCCCTCGACCCGCGACTGTTCTTCACCGCCTACCAGGGCGACCTCGGCCTCGACGACGGCAGCCCGCAGAACGTCTACGAGCTCGACACCACCGACATGACCCAGCTCACCGTCGACGACGCGCCGTTCGCGGCGGGCATCGGCGTCGGCGAGACGGTCGAGCTGCCCGACGGTCTCGGCACCGTGACGCTCGAGCGCATCGACCGGTTCGCCGCCTTCGGCGTCCGCCACGACCCCGCCAAGGGCTGGGCGCTCGGCTTCTCGCTGGCGGCGATCGCGGGCCTGGTCGCGTCGCTGTTCGTCCCGCGCCGCCGGGTCTGGGTGCGGGTCGCGCCCGCGGGCGGGGACGGGACGCAGGTCACATCGGGGGACGGTCGTATCGTGGTCGAGGTCGCGGCCCTCGCTCGCAGCGAGGACCCGCGGCTGGCGGCCGAGGTCGAGGCGGTCGCCGGCGCGCTGCGCTCGCGGCTCACCACCGGACGTGACCACCAGAAGCCGGGAGGCCAGGACTGATGTCGGTCGACACCACGCTCGCCCAGATGAGCAACGTGCTCGTCTACTCGTCGATGGCGGCGTACTCGGTCGCTCTCGTCGGCTACGCCGCCGACCTGTCCGGACGCGGCGCGCGGCCCTGGTCGGAGCAGAAGGTGCTCGTCGGCGCGGGTGCGCCGCAGGAGCCCGAGGTGTCCGCCCCCGTCGCCACCGGCGCGCGCGGCAGCCGCGCCGCGTCCGTCGCCACCGCCGTCACCTGGCTCGCGACCGGGTTGCACCTGGTCGCCGTGCTCACCCGCGGACTCTCCGCGTCCCGGGTGCCCTGGGGCAACATGTACGAGTTCGCCCTCACCGGCTCGCTCGTCGTCGCGCTGGTCTACCTCGGCCTGGTGGTGTGGCGCCGCGACCTGCGCTGGCTGGGCACGTTCGCGGTCGGGCCGGTGCTGCTGACCCTCGGGCTCGCCGTGACCGTCATGTACACCGAGTCGGCCCAGCTGGTGCCGGCGCTGCAGAGCCCGTTCCTGGTCGTCCACGTGTCGATCGCCTTCATCTCCAGCGCCCTGTTCACGCTGGCGTTCTCGGTGCACGTGCTGCAGCTGGTGCAGGACCGGCGGGAGCAGACCCGCGCGGCGGGCGGCGAGCCGGGTCGCGGCCGGTTCATGGACCGTCTCCCCGGCTCGGCCGCGCTCGAGGCGCTGGGCTACCGGCTCGTCGCGCTGTCGTTCCCGCTGTGGACGTTCACGCTGGTCGCCGGTGCGATCTGGGCCGAGAAGGCCTGGGGCCGGTACTGGGGCTGGGACCCCAAGGAGGTCTGGACGTTCGTGATCTGGGTGGTCTACGCGGCCTACCTGCACGCGCGCGCCACCCGCGGCTGGGACGGCCGGCGGGCCACCTACCTGGCGATCGCCGGCTTCGTCTGCGTGCTGGTCAACTTCGGGGTCGTGAACATCTTCTTCAGCGGCCAGCACTCCTACGCCGGCATCGGCTGATCTCTCGGCGCGACCCTCAGGCCGGCTCCTCGCCGGACTCGCGGCGACGCTTGACGTCGAGGTCGATGTCGCGCAGGAAGTCGGGGTCGTCGTCCGGGGCGACCGGGCGCGGCGGCTCGGGCCGGCGCGGGGGCTCCCAGTTGCGGTCGCGCCCGGCGAAGATCCACACCAGCGGCCCGACCACCCAGACCAGGATGATCAGCAGCACCCAGACGATCTTCGGCAGCCCCTTCACCAGCGACTCGTCGGTGCGGACGCAGTCGATGAGCGCGTAGAGGGTCAGCGCCAGGGGCACGAGGAACATCAGGGCGCGCAGCACCCGTCCAGAGTACGTGGCCGCACGTGCGAAGGACCCCGACCCGGGGCGGGTCGAGGTCCTGCGGTGGTGCTGCGTGCTGCGGCGGTGGTCAGCGGGTGCGCAGGACGCGACGGGCGTCGCGGCGCACGCGCCAGCTGTCGGCGCTGCGGCGCAGGTCTGCGGCGTGGGTCTGGGCCAGCTCGACGGCGGGAGCCATCTGGTTCATCTCTCCTCAGGTACAGGGTGGGTGCGTCCTTCTATTCTGAGGCAACGCACCGCATCGACCTGAGATTCCTCGGCAGAATGACCACATTCTGGAGCGGATGTGGGAGACCTCACACCTGTTCGTGCTCGCGGGCGGCCCGCCGGCTGCGCAGCCGTCGCACCACGGCCCAGGCCAGCACCAGCACGAGGGCCCCGACGAAGACCTTGTCGATCCAGCCGGCGTACTGGTCGACCTGCTCCCAGCGGTCGCCGAGCAGGGCGCCCGCACCGACGAGCAGGCCGTTCCACAGCAGCGACCCGGCCACCGTGTACAGCGTGAAGGTCGGCAGCGGCATCCGGTTCGCGCCCGCGGGCAGCGACACCAGGCTGCGCACGCCGGGCACGAGGCGGCCGAAGAACACCGCGGCGCGTCCGTGCCGGTCGAACCAGTCCGAGGCCTTGTCGACGTCCTCGCGGTCGACGAGCGGCAGCCGGGCCAGCGCGGCGGTGGCGCGGTCGTGGCCGAGCCAGGCGCCGAGGGCGTAGAGGGCCAGCGCCCCGACCAGCGACCCGGCGGTCGCGGCGACGAGCACCAGGGGCAGCGACAGGCTGCCCTGCCGGGTCAGGAACCCGGCGAGCGGCAGCACGACCTCGCTCGGGATGGGCGGGAACACCGTCTCCAGCGCCGTCAGCGCCGCGACGCCCGGCTCGCCGAGGGAGTCCATCACCGAGGCGACCCAGCCGCTCAGACCGGGCAGCTCGGCCGGGGACGACGACGAGGCGGACAGCAGCAGGGGCACCGTCCCAGCCTCCCAGCGACGGGGCGGGGTCGCCCGTCGGGTACCGCGTCCGCCGGTCGCGTCCCAGGGCAGACTGGCCCGGTGGACGACACCGACCGGGCGCTGGTGCACGCCCTGCGCGAGCGCGGCCGCGCGTCCTGGGCCGACCTGGCGCGCCAGGTCGGGCTGTCGGCCCCGAGCGTGCAGGAGCGGGTGCGCCGGCTCGAGGAGCGCGGGGTGCTGACGGGGTTCCACGCCGCGGTCGACCCGCGCAGCGTCGGGCTGGGGGTCAGCGCGCTGGTCGGCATCTACTCCAGCGACACCGCCGAGAGCGACGACGTCGCCCGCCGGCTGCGCGAGGTGCCCGAGGTCGAGGACTGCTGGTTCGTGGCCGGCGAGGAGGAGTTCGTCATCTTCGTCCGGGCCGCCGACACAGCAGCCCTCGAGCACGTGATCGCCAAGATCCGCCGCCTGCGCGGTGTCGCCCGCACCCGCACGACCGTGGTGCTGTCGACCCGGTGGGAGAACCGGCCGGGACCGCTGCCCGACTGAGCGGGTCGCCGTCCTACCCTGGCGTCGTGGGTCCCTTCGTCCGCTACTCGCTGCTGCGCCTGCTCGTGCTCGTCGCGATCGGCGCCGCGATGTGGGTGGCCGGGGCGCGCAGCTGGCTGTGGCTGCTGCTGACCGCGCTGCTCTCGCTCGTCGTCTCCTACGTGTTCCTGCGCGGGCCGCGCGAGGCGGCGGCGCTGGCGCTGAACGCGCGGGTCGAGGGCCGCACCCGCTCGCGGCTGGGCGCGCGCCTCGACGAGGACGCCGCCGCGGAGGACGCCGACGACCAGCGCTGACCGTCCGGATCGGGGCGGCTCGTCAGGGAGCGGGCGACAGCCGCAGGCGCAGCTCGTCGAGGAAGCCGTCGTAGGCGACGCCCTCGTCGGTGAGGGTGAAGTCGTCCGGCAGCGCGGTGCCGTGGTGCTCCACCAGCAGCTCGACCGCGGCCCGCACCAGCGGCGGCTCGCCGGTGAGGTCGACGCCCCACGACTCGCTCAGGTCGGCGGGGACGCGCACGACGTGCTCGGAGACGGTGCGGTCGTCGCCGGTCGTGACGTCGACGGCGTAGACGTGGGCGTCGACGACGCGGATGTCGGGCTCGAGCACGGCGCTCATGCTGCCAGACCGAGACCCAGCAGGAGGGCCAGCAGGAGCTCGAGCCGCCCGGTGGCCGCGAGCACCGGCACCAGGCCCGGGCCCCACGCGCCGCGCAGCACCGTGGTGGCGGCGACGACGGCCAGCGGGGCCGGTGCGAGCGCGAGCAGCGTCCAGAGGTACCCGGGGGCGTGCAGCGCGGTCGCGACCACGCAGGCGAACGCGCCGGCGAGCATCGCCGCGTAGAGCACCCGGGTGCGGGGCTCGCCCAGGCGCACCGCGAGGGTGCGCTTGCCGCTGGTGGTGTCGGTCGGGACGTCGCGCAGGTTGTTCACGACGAGGATCGCGCACGCGAGCAGCCCGACCGCGACGGCGCCGAGCACCGCGGCGACCGAGACCTCCAGCGCCTGCGTGTACGTCGTGCCGAGCACCGCGACCAGGCCGAAGAAGACGAAGACGAAGAGCTCGCCGAGACCGTTGTAGCCGTAGGGGTTCCGTCCGCCGGTGTAGTACCAGGCGGCCACGATCGACACCGCGCCGACGGCGAGCAGCCACCACGTCCCGCTGAGGGCGACGAGCACGAGGCCAGCCACCGCGGCGACGCCGAAGGCGGTGAACGCCGCGCGCTTCACCGCGCCGGGCTCGGCCAGACCCTGGCCCACGAGCCGCACCGGGCCGACGCGTTCGGCGTCGGTGCCGCGGATGCCGTCGGAGTAGTCGTTCGCGTAGTTGACGCCGACCTGCAGGGCCAGCGAGACGACCAGTGCGAGAACGGCTCTGAGCGGTTCGACGGCGCCGAGGTCGATCGCCGCCCCCGTGCCGACCAGCACGGGTGCGACCGCGGCCGGCAGGGTGCGCGGGCGCGCCCCGGCCACCCAGTGGCGGGTCGTCGTCCCGGTCGTCGAGGTCACCGCACGAGGGTACGGGCGGCGAGCTCGGCGGCCGCGCGCCGGTCCGGCTTGCCGATGCCGAGCAGCGGGACCTCGTCGACCACCACCAGGTGGCGCGGCGCGTGCGCGCGGCCGAGTCGGCCTGACACGGCGGCGCGCAGGACGTCGAGGTCGGGCACCGGCGAGCCCGCCACGACGGCGACGACCGCCTGCCCCCACTCGTCGTCCGGGACACCCACCACGACCGCGGCGTCGACCCCGGCCACGCCGTGCAGGACGCGCTCGACCGCTGCGGGCGAGACGTTCTCGCCGCCGGTGACCAGCACGTCGTCGGCACGGCCGAGCACCTCGACGCGGCCCTCGTCGCCGGTGCGGGCGAGGTCCGACGTCGTGAACCACCGGGTGCCGTCCTCGGTCGCGAACCCCGGCGACCCGTCGCGGTAGCCGGCGGCCACGACGTCGCCGCCGATCCGCAGCCGCCCGCCGTCGACCGCGACCTGCACGCCGTCGAGCGGGTGGCCGTCGTAGACGCACCCGCCGCTGGTCTCGGTGGAGCCGTAGGTGGTGACGACGCGGACGCCGGCTCCGGCGGCGCGGTCGAGCAGCCGCTGCGGGGCCGCGGCGCCGCCGAGCAGCACCCCCAGCGCTCCCGCTGCGCGGGTGGCCACCGCGTCGTCGAGCACCCGCGCCAGCTGGGTGGGGACGAGGGAGGCCCAGCGGGGTGCGGGGTCGGCGCCGTCGAGCGCGTCGGCCAGGGCGGCCGCGGTGAACGGGCCGTCCGGCAGCGTGAGCGGCGCCTGCTCGGGCGGCGCCGCGAGCAGCCCGCGCACCAGCACCTGCCAGCCGGCGACGTGGGTGAGCGGCAGGGCGAGCAACCAGCGCCCGGGCGGTCCCACCCGGGCGTGGGTCGCCCGGGCGCCCGCGAGCAGCGCGGACGCCGGGAGCTCGACGACCTTGGGCGTCCCGGTGGAGCCCGACGTGGGCAGCAGCAGCGCGGTGCCGCGGTCGACGGGCCGGTCGAGCCGGGCGGCGTCGAGCACGCGGTCGGCGGCCGGGCCGCCGGGGACGGGCAGCAGCGCGGGACCGGTGCCCTCCAGGGCCGCACGAAGCCGCTCGACCAGGTCCGGGACGGGGACGGCGGCCGGGCCGTCGACCACGACCACCTCGGCGCGCATGTCTCCAGGCTAGGTGGCGGACCGACGCGTCGGGGTCGCGGTGCTCCGGGCCGCCCCGCGGGCGCGCAGCGGCCTCGACCCCGACGCCTCTGTACGCGTCAGGGCCACCGGCGGCAGGATCGGGACGTGGCGCGGGGCGAGGGCGAGCAGGTCGAGCGGCTGCGGGCGCTGTGCCTGGCGCTGCCCGAGGTGGAGGAGCGGCTCAGCCACGGCGAGCCGACCTGGTTCGTGCGGGGCAGGCGGTCGTTCGTGATGACGGCCGACCACCACCACGACGACCGCCTCGGCTTCTGGTGCGCCGCGCCGGAGGGGGCGCAGCACTCGCTCGTCGAGGCGGACCCCGTGCGGTACTTCGTGCCGCCGTACGTCGGGCACCGCGGTTGGCTCGGCGTCCGGCTCGACCTGGCCGACCACGACGAGGGCGAGGTCGACTGGGACGCCGTCGGCGCCCACGTCGAGGACGCCTACCGGACGGTCGCCCCGAAGACCCTCGTCGCCCGCCTCGACGCGGGACGCTAGGCCGGCGCGGGCCCGTCGACGTTCACCGTCGGCTCGCCGCTGCCGCAGCGCACGATCACCGCGCGAGCCGCCTCGCCGGACGGGTTCGACTCGCGGTGCACGGCCCCGGCCGGGACGTGCAGGAAGTCACCCGGGCCGGCCTCGACGACGTGCGAGCCGTCCGGGCCCGACTCCAGCCGCATCCGCCCGCTCACCACGTACAGCGTCGTGTCGTGCTCGCCGTGGTGGTGCCAGCCCGAGACCGCGCCCGGCTCGGTGTCGACCGTGCCGCTCCACATCCCCTCGCCGTGCCGCGCGACCCGGCGGGCCATGCCCGGGGTCGGGTCGGCCTCGGCCAGCGCGTCGGCCGCCACGTGCGAGCAGGGCCGCGCGGCGTCGTCCGGGAGCGTGCTCATGGTGCCGACCCTCCCAGACCGCACGTCGACGGGGAAGCGCCCCGGGCGCTCGCCGATCGTCACGATCGGCCCGTGCCCGCGCCGCGGACCCGCGCATCGTCACGATCGGCGGATGCCCCGCCGCGTCGAGACCGCAGCAGTCGGGCGTACGGCCGTCCGGGACGCCCGACTGCTGCGGTCTCGCCGTGCCGGCCACTCAGAGGGGGCGCTTGAAGCCGACGTGGGTCGGCGCGTAGCCGAGACGCTGGTAGAAGCGGTGGGCGTCGTCGCGGGTGCGGTCGGACGTCAGCTGCACCAGCGTCGCGCCGCGCTCGCGGCCCCACCCGTGCGCCCAGTCCAGCAGCGCCGCACCGAGACCGCCGCCGCGCGCCCCGCGCGCCACCCGCACCGCCTCGACCTGGAGCCGGGTGGCCCCGGCGCGTGCCAGCCCGGGCAGCAGCGTGAGCTGCATCGTCGCGACGACCTCGCCGTCGTCGGTGCGCACGGCCACCAGCAGGTGCCGCGGGTCGGCGTCGATCTCGCGGAACGCGGCGAGGTAGGGCTCGGGGTCGTCGGTCTCGCGCCGGGCGCCGAGGGCGTCGTCGGCCAGCAGGGCGAGCAGCGCCGGGACGTCGGCCTCGGTGGCGCGGTCGACGACGAACGCCTTGCCGCCGACCGTCAGCACCGGGTCCATCAGTAGTACCGCGGGTACGGGCTCCAGTCGGGGGCGCGCTTCTCGAGGAAGGCGTCGCGGCCCTCGACGGCCTCGTCGGTCATGTACGCGAGGCGCGTCGCCTCGCCGGCGAACACCTGCTGACCCATCAGCCCGTCGTCGAGCAGGTTGAAGGCGAACTTCAGCATCCGCTGCGCCGTGGGCGACTTCGCGTTGACCTCACCCGCGACCTCGAGCGCCACCGCCTCGAGCTCGGCGTGGTCGGCGACGAGGTTCACCGCGCCCATCCGGTGCATGTCCTCGGCGGTGTACTCGCGTCCGAGGAAGAAGATCTCGCGGGCGAGCTTCTGGCCGACCATCTTCGCCAGGTAGGCCGAGCCGTAGCCGCCGTCGAAGGAGCCGACGTCGGCGTCGGTCTGCTTGAACCGGGCGTGCTCGCGGGAGGCGATGGTCAGGTCGCAGACCACGTGCAGCGAGTGGCCGCCGCCCGCGGCCCAGCCGGGGACGACGCACACGACCACCTTCGGCATGGTGCGGATCAGCCGCTGCACCTCCAGCACGTGCAGCCGCCCGCCCTCGGCGGCCACCCGCGCGGCGTCGACGGTGTCGGCGGTCTCGCCCTCGGCGTACTGGTAGCCGGAGCGGCCGCGGATGCGCTGGTCCCCGCCCGAGCAGAACGCCCAGCCGCCGTCGCGCGGCGACGGGCCGTTGCCGGTGAGCAGCACGGTGCCGACGTCGGGGGAGCGGCGGGCGTGGTCGAGCGTGCGGTACAGCTCGTCGACGGTGCCGGGACGGAACGCGTTGCGCACCTCGGGGCGGTCGAAGGCGATCCGGACGGTGGCGCCGCGCGGCCCGTCGAGCACGCACCGGTGGTAGGTGAGGTCCTGCAGGTCGAATCCTTCGACCGGCTCCCACGCCGACGGGTCGAAGATCTCCGAGACGCGGCGGTCGGACGTGGAGGCGCTCACGTGGGCGAGGATAGGCAGGTGCTCCACGACCCCGCCGACGTGCCCCTCGACGACGTGCTGGCGTCGCTCGTCGTGGTGACCGTCCCGATGCGGGTGCGGTTCCGCGGCGTGCTCGAGCGCGAGGTGGCACTCGTCCGCGGGCCCGCCGGCTGGGGCGAGTTCGGCCCCTTCCTCGAGTACGACGACCGCGAGTCGGCCTGGTGGCTGGCGAGCGCGCTGGAGAGCGCCTGGGTCGGGTGGCCCGAGCCGCTGCGCGAGCGCGTGCCCGTGAACGCCACGGTCCCCGCGGTGGCGCCCGACGAGGTGCCGGCCGTGCTCGCCCGGTTCCCGGGCTGCCGCACGGTGAAGATCAAGGTCGCCGAGCAGGGCCAGGCGCTCGCGGACGACATCGGCCGGGTCGACCGGGTGCGCCACCACCTCGGCCCGGACGTGGCGGTGCGCCTGGACGCCAACGGCGCCTGGGACGTCGACGCCGCCGCCCGGGCGCTGGCCGTCCTCGGCCACTACGACCTGCAGTACGTGGAGCAGCCGGTGCGCACCCTCGACGAGACGGTCGAGCTGCGAGAGCGCCTCGACGACCTGGGCATCGGGGTGGCGCTCGCGGTCGACGAGGGCATCCGCAAGGCCGACGACCCGTTCGCCGTCGCCGCCACCGGCGCGGTCGACGTCGCCGTGGTGAAGGTCGCGCCGATGGGCGGTGTGCGCCGCACGCTCGCGGTCGCCGACGAGCTCGCGCGCCGGCACGGCGTCGACGTGGTCGTCTCGAGCGCGCTCGACACCTCGGTGGGCATCGCGGCCGGGGTCGCGGCGGCCGCGGCGCTGCCCGTCGAGGGCGACCAGCTCGCCTGCGGCCTGGGCACCGTCGGCCTGCTGGCGCGCGACGTCGCGGCCGCGCCGCTCGTCCCGGCGGACGGCGAGCTGCCTGCGGGACGCGTCGAGCCCGACCCCGACCTGCTGCGCGACCTGGCCGCGGCACCTGAGCGCGAGCGCTGGTGGCGCGAGCGGGTCCGGCGCTGCCACGACGCGCTGCAGGAGCACTGGTCGGTGCTGCCGGCGAGCACGACGTGACCAGCGCGGACGCCGGCGCGCGCCTGGTGCGCGCGCTGCTCGACCACGGGGTGCGCGACGTCGTCCTGAGCCCGGGATCGCGCTCGGCCCCGCTCGCCTACGCGCTCGCCGAGCAGGAGCGGCTCGGCGCCGTCCGCCTGCACGTGCGCCACGACGAGCGCAGCGCGGCGTTCGTCGCCCTGGGGTGCGCCCTCGCCGACCCGACGCGCCCCGCGGCCGTGGTCACCACGTCCGGCACGGCCGTGGCGAACCTGCACCCGGCCACGGCCGAGGCGTGGCACGCGGCCGTCCCGCTGCTGCTGCTCACCGCCGACCGCCCGGCCCGGCTGCGCGGCACCTGGGCGAACCAGACCACGGGCCTGCAGCCGCGGATGCTCGGCGCCGCCACCGTGCTGACCCGCGTGGTCGAGGCCGACGACGACGTCGACTGGCGGGCGGTCGCGGCCGAGGTGGTCGGCGCAGCGGTGGGGGCGGGCGGCGGACGACCCGGGCCGGTGCACCTCGACGTCGGGTTCGACGAGCCGCTCGTGCCCGACCTCGGCGTCGAACCGCCTGCCTCGCAACCGGTCGCGGTCCCGACGCCACCGGCGGCGACGACCCCGACCGACCTGGCCACCGGGCCGCGCACCCTGCTCGTCGCGGGCGCCGGTGCCGGGCCCGGGGCGCGCGCGCTGGCCGAGGAGGCCGGGTGGCCGCTGCTCGCCGAGCCGTCGTCCGGGGCCAAGGGCGGGGTGAACCGGGTCGGGGCCTACCGGCTGCTGCTCGGCCCGGGCGGACCCGCCGACGACGTCGAGCGGGTGGTGGTGCTCGGGCGCCCGACCCTGTCGCGTCCGGTCACCCGGCTGCTCGCGCGGTCGGACGTCGAGCTCGTGCAGGTGGTGCGGCACCCCGACGACCCCGGGCCGGAGCGCGCGGTCACCCGGGTGCGGGGACCGGTGCGGGCGCGGGGCGTCCGCGACCGCGACTGGCTGGACGGCTGGGTGCGGGCGGGGGTGGCGGCCGAGCGCGCCGTCGACGACGTGCTCGACGAGGAAGGCGACGCCACCGGCCCGTGGCTGGCCCGGCAGGTCGCCTGCGCCTGCGCGCCGGGGGACCTGCTCGTGGTGGCGTCGTCGAACCCGGTGCGCGACCTCGACCTGGTGGCCCCGCCGGCCGACGGCGTCGACGTGGTCGCCAACCGCGGGCTGGCCGGCATCGACGGCACCGTCTCGACCGCGGTCGGCGCCGCAGCGGCGAGCGGACGTCCGACCCGGCTGCTGGTCGGCGACCTGGCCGCCCTGCACGACCTCGGCGGGCTCGTCGTCCCGTCGTCCGAGCGGGACCGGCTGCGGCTGCAGGTGGTCGTCCTCGACGACGACGGCGGCGGCATCTTCGGCCTGCTCGAGCACGCCGAGCGGCCGGAGGTGTTCGAGCGCGTCTTCGGCACCCCGCACGGCACCGACCTGCTCGGGGCGGCGAGCGCGCTCGGTGCCACGGCGCACCGCGCCGCCGGTCGCGACGCGGTCACGCAGGCGACACGTGCTGTGCCGCAAGGGGTCTCGGTGGTGGTCGTCCCGGCCGACCGGTCCGGTCTCGCGGCCTTGCACGCCCGGCTGGGCGCCGCCGTCGCCGACGGCGGTGCTGGCGTCCGCTGACGCGCGTGTGCTAGGACGAATTCGGACAATTCTTCCCAAAAGGGCTGACAAAACCGTCACGGAACGGTCACGCTCAGGTCACGCCGGGGTCACGACCCCGGCCCGGTGGCGGCCCCGACGGTGTGGTCGCGCCGGCGACTTGGGGAGAACGAGAATGCGACTGCGCAGCCCGCTCACGACAGCGGCGGCGGCCACGGCACTGGGCTTCGGCGTCCTGGGCCTGACCGGCCCGGCCACCGCGGACAGCCCGTCCACCGGGAACGTCTCGGGCACCAGCGGCTACGACGCGACGATGCTCGCCGTGATGGCCGACACCTTCGGCACCAGCACCAGCCAGGCCGCCCAGCGGCTCGACCGCGAGGCCGTGCAGGGCGCCGCCCTCACCACCCTGGGCGGCGAGGGCGTCACCGTCGACGGCGCGTTCTACGACGGCGAGCAGCTGGTCGTGCAGGTCGAGCCCGCGCAGGCGGCTGCCGCCCGCGCGCAGGGCCTGACCCCGCGCACCACCGGTCCGGGCCAGTCCGAGCTCGCCGCGACCGCCGCCTCGGTGCCGCAGCTCGCCGGCGCCGACCTGGCCCAGGTGCAGTCCTGGGGACCCGACATCGAGACGCAGTCCGTGCTCGTGACCGTCGACCCCGCCGCCGACCCGGCGCTCGTCGAGCGCCTGCGCGCCCAGGGCCTGACGGTCGAGACCGGTGACAGCGAGGGCGTCGCCCCCACCGCCGACGTCGTGCCCGGCCAGATCATGGACCTCGACCCCGGCACCAACTGCTCGCTGGGCTACCCCGGCACGACCTCGGACGGCGACAACGTCCTGCTGACCGCCGGCCACTGCGTCGAGGGGCTGCCCGACATCCTCGACAAGAACGGCGAGCACATCGGTGTCGGCGTCGACAGCCGGTTCGCGTCCGGGCAGCCGAGCGTCGACATGGGTCTGATGGACATCGACGCCGAGGACACCGGTGTCGGCTTCGTCGACACCCGGGGCGGCTCGACCGTCACGATCACCGGCGCCTCGTCCGCCCCCGTCGGGACCTCGATCTGCAAGGCCGGCAACACCACCGGCTGGACCTGCGGCGAGATCGAGGCCTACGGCCTCACCGTCAACTACGGCGACGGCCTCGGCGGCGTGACCCCGACCAGCGGCCTGGCCCGCGCCACCGTCTGCACCGAGGGCGGCGACTCCGGCGGCGCCTACATCTCCGGCAGCAGCGCGCAGGGCATGACCTCGGGCGGCCCGGTCGGCGCCGAGTGCGGCTTCAACGGCGGCGACGTCGGCTCGTACTCGTTCTACCAGCCCGTCGTCGACGCGGCGTCGTACTACGGCGTCACCGTCACCACCGGCTGACGCCCGAGGCCCCGACGCCGCGAGTGGTTGCCTCGCGGTGCGGGAAGCAACCACTCGCGGCGTCCGTGCCGCGCACCACCCGGGACGACGGAGGGGCCCCGCACCACCGGTGCGGGGCCCCTCGTCGCGTGCGCGTCAGCCGGTCAGGCCGCCGCGTCGTGGTCGTGCGCGTGGGCCGCGGACGACACCTTCGTCTGCGACCGGACCGTCGCCTTGGCCTTGCGCGAGTCGACGCCGTTGATGTCGGCGGTCGACAGCGCGTACACGCCCACCGCCCACGCCATGGCGTCGATGTTGCGGTCGAACGCGACCCGGTCGACGTTGCCCAGGTCGTCGCACACCTGGTGGTAGCACGGGTCGTAGGCGATGCCTGCCGTGCCGCCCCACTTGGCCGCCTGGTCGGCGGTCTTGATGCCCTCGGCACCGGTGAACAGACCGCCCGCCGGGATGCCGACGGCGATGAACTCGCCGTAGTCGGAGCGGCCGGAGAAGTCCGTGCCCTCGGTGGGCACGCCGATCCGCTGCGAGAAGAAGTCGGTGAACGTCTTCTCGATCTGCGCCGAGCCGTAGGGCCCGGCACCGGCACCGACCGCGTCCGAGTCGTCGCCGTCGTAGACGAAGTAGGCGGCGTTCGGCGACCCGATCATGTCGAAGTTGAGGTACAGCGCGATGTCGAGCTGCTGCTCGAACGTGAGCGACTGGACGTACTCCGTCGAGCCGATCAGACCGAGCTCCTCGGCGCCCCACCAGGCGAAGCGCACCGCGTTCTTGGTGCTCGGGCTGCTGCCCATCTTCAGCGCGACGTCGAGCAGGCCGGCCGAGCCGGTGCCGTTGTCGTTGATGCCCGCGGCCACCGCGTCGAGGTGCGCCCCCGCCATCACCACGTTGTCGGTGCGGCCGGTGCGCGTCTGGGCGATGACGTTGCGCTGGGTGCGGGTGACGACCTCGTAGTCGAGCTCGAGGGTGGCGGACTGACCGGCCAGGGCGGCGAGCGTGGTGCCGTCGGCCTGGCTGACGCCGGCGGTGGGCACGACGCCGGGGTTGGTCAGCGTGACGTTGGTCAGCGGGCCCGCGGTGTTGTTCGAGATCAGGACCGCCGCCGCACCCGCTGCGGCCGCGTTGAGGTGCTTCTGCTCGAAGGTGCAGCCGCCACGGCGGATGAGCGCGATGCTGCCGGTGAAGTCCTGGCCGGCGAAGTCGCTCGCCTCGCAGCCGGTCGTGGCGTCCTCGTGGACGACGCGCAGCGGACCGGTGAAGCCACCCGGCACCGTCTCGGGGCTCTCCTCGAGCTTGTCCGCCTGGTAGGACCGGCCGCCCACGGTCACGCTGTTCGCGACCGCGACCTCCTCCTCGTACTGGAACTCGGGCGTGCTCACGAGGAACCCGGCCTCGGTGAGCTTGCCCGCGACGTAGTCGACGCTCGCGTCGTAGCCCGGGGTGTTGGCGGCGCGGTTGCCGCCGTTGCGGTCGGCGATGCGCTGGAAGGCGATCAGGTGGCGGTTGGCGTCCGTCCCCTTGGCCTGCTTGACGAGCCGCTCGGCCAGGCGCGTCGGGTCGGCCGGTGCCGCCGTCGCGGGGGCGGCCAGGGAGGCGACGAGCGCGGCGGCGCCGAGGGCGCCGACGACCGCGAGCCGTCCCCTGCTCTGCGTGAGGTGCATGGAGGTCCTTCCGGTGCGTGCGGCGGGCGCCGTTGCCCGCCTGCCCGGGCGCGCGCCCGACCGCCGTCGTGCGGCGGGGGCGGTGTGGTCCGGGTGGGTGACACCCTGGCCCCGGCCGGGTGACCGGTCAAGGGGGCCCGGCGGACGGGCTCGCCGGCCGGGTCGGCGCTCAGCCCAGCGCGTCGCGCATCGGCACGAGCTTGGCGTCCGACTCGGCCAGCTCGGCCTCGGGGTCGGACCCGGCGACGATGCCGCACCCGGCGAACAGCCGCACGCGAGAGGGGTTCTCGGGGTCCTGGCGGGCGGAGCGCAGGGCGATCCCCAGCTCGCCGTCGCCCCGCGCGTCGACCCAGCCCACCGGCCCGGCGTACCGGTCGCGGTCCATGCCCTCGAGCTCGTCGATGAGGGCCGCGGCCACCGGCGTCGGCGTGCCGCAGACGGCGGCGGACGGGTGCAGGGACGCCCCGAGGTCGAGCACGGACGGCGTACGGGCGCCGTCGCGCGGCAGCACGCCGGTGACGTCGGTCGCCAGGTGCATGACGTTGGGCAGGTGCAGCACGAACGGCGCCTCGGGCACGTTCATGCCGTCGCAGTGCGGCGAGAGCGCGTCGGCGACCGAGCGCACGGCGTACTCGTGCTCCTCCAGGTCCTTGCTGGAGCGGGCGAGCGACCCGGCGAGCGCCAGGTCGTGCTCGTCGTCGCCGGTGCGCCGGATGGTGCCGGCCAGCACTCGGGAGGTGACGAGGCCGCGCTCGCTGCGCACCAGCAGCTCCGGCGTCGCGCCGACCAGGCCGTCGACGGCGAACGTCCAGCAGGAGGGGTAGCCGTCGGCCAGCCGCGCGAGCACCCAGCGCAGGTCGACCGGGTGCTCGGCCACCGCCTCGAGGTCGCGCGCCAGCACCACCTTGTCGAGGTCGCCCGCGGTGATGCGCTCGACGGCCGCGCCGACCGCCGACATCCAGCGCGGGCCCGACCGGGCGCCGTCGGCGTACCGGACCACGCCGGGGCCGGTCGGCGGCTCGGCCGGGACGGGCGCGCCGGTGGGCGGGAGCTCGGCGCCGACCGTGGTGCGGGTGACCCACCACCGGCCGTCGCGGTGGCCGACGACCGTCTGCGGCACCACGAGCACGCCGCCGGCGGACGAGCGCGGCGAGAAGGGCAGGGACACGAACGCGACCGGTCCGGTGCCGGGCAGCCGCACGTCGTCGCGGACGACGGCGTGCCGCACGAGCTCGCGCCAGGTGGACGGTGCCTCGGCGACCGCGACCCCGGACGGGAGGTCGACCCGCAGGCACTCGCCGAGCCCGACGAGTCCCTCGCCGCGCCGGACCCAGGCGGTGACCGGGCCGGGCGGCAGCAGGTCGAGCAGGGCGCCGGGGTCGTCGACCGCGGTGGTGCGGCTGACCAGCGCCCGCCCCTGGACCGCCGGGTGCGGGGCGTCCTCGGGCGCCAGGGGGTGAGTCGACATCACCGCAAGGGTAGGCGGGTGGGAGGATCGTCCGGTGACCCGGGCGCAGCTGGACAAGCAGCCGGGCGACGTCGCGTCGATGTTCGACGACGTCGCCGACCGCTACGACCTCACCAACGACGTGCTGTCGCTGGGGCAGGACCGCCGGTGGCGCAAGGCGGTCGTGCAGGCCGTCGCGGCCGAGCCGGGGGAGCGACTGCTCGACCTCGCGGCGGGCACCGCCACCTCGACCGAGCCGTTCGCCGATGCCGGCGTGCGCACCGTCGCGAGCGACTTCTCGCTCGGGATGCTCCGGGTGGGGCGGCGTCGACGTCCGGACCTGCCCCTCGTGGCGGGGGACGCGACCCGGCTGCCGTTCGCCGACCACGCCTTCGACGCCGTGACGATCTCGTTCGGCCTGCGCAACGTCGTCGACCACCCCGCCGCGCTGCGCGACATGCTGCGGGTGACCCGGCCCGGCGGCCGGCTGGTCGTCTGCGAGTTCAGCCACCCGACCTGGGCGCCGTTCCGCACCGTCTACACCGAGTACCTCATGCGCGCGCTGCCGCCGGTGGCACGCCGGGTGAGCTCGAACCCCGAGGCGTACGTCTACCTCGCCGAGTCGATCCGGGCCTGGCCCGACCAGGCGGCGCTCGCCGACCAGGTGCGCGAGGCCGGCTGGACTGACGTGCGCTGGCGCAACCTGTCCGGCGGCATCGTCACGCTGCACCACGCCACCGCGCCCTGACCTGCGGCTCGGCGCCCCCGGCTCGACGTGCGGAGCCCTGCGAGTCGTGCTGTCGTGGAGGCAGTCGCCGCCCCTGACGGCGACCCGGCACACGGAGGACGTCATGGGTCTCGACGACAAGGTGGGCAACGCGGCCGAGAAGCTCGGCGGCAAGGCCAAGGAGGCCGTCGGCAAGGGCACCGACGACGAGCGCCTCGAGCAGCAGGGCAAGAACGACCAGACCCGCGCCGACGTGAAGCAGGCCGGCGAGAAGGTCAAGGACGCGTTCAACCGCTGACCACGCCTGCACCCGGGCCCGTCGCGCACGTCGCGGCGGGCCCGTCGTGCGGTCGGCGCGGGTGGGGCAGCGGGCTTAGGTCATCCTCACCGGACAGGCCCCTCCCGCTCTGCGTAGACTCGCGCGCTGGTTAGTGAACGGCTTCACAAGCGCCCCTCGCAGGGGCCGGCGGGTGGGACGGGAGGACGGGTATGGACGCGATCGCACGCCGGCGCGACGACCGGCCCGTCGTCGTCCCGGTCCGCCTCCGGACAGCGGCGCCCGCGGCATGAGCGCCTGCGCCGACGTGATCTGCGCCACCCCTACTATGGGCGGCGCCCACACACCTGCAGGCCGTGGTCCTGCAGCCCAGAGGGGAGCCTGAGGGTGGAGCCGTCGTCGTTCAACCCGTACATCCCGATCCTGGCCATGCTGGCCATGTCGGTGGGGTTCGTCGTCCTGTCGCTGGTCACCAACTCGCTGGTCGGCCCCAAGCGCTACAACCGCGCGAAGCTGGACGCCTACGAGTGCGGCATCGAGCCCACCCCGCACGCGGCGGGCGGCGGCCGCTTCCCGGTGAAGTACTACCTGGTCGCGATGACCTTCATCATCTTCGACATCGAGGTCGTCTTCCTCTACCCGTGGGCGGTCGCCTTCGAGGAGCTCGCGCTGTTCGGGCTGGTGGCGATGCTCGGCTTCCTGTTCCTCATCACCGTGCCGTTCGTCTACGAGTGGAAGCGGGGCGGTCTGGAGTGGGACTGACCTCGTCGCCCACGGGCACGCACCGCACGACCAGCACACCCGGCACCACGGACGGAGGGCCCCGCTGATGGGCAACGGTCTGGAAGAGAAGCTGCCGAGCGGGTTCCTGCTCGACACCGTCGAGAACGTCATCGGCTACATGCGCTCGAAGTCGGTGTGGCCGGCCACCTTCGGCCTGGCCTGCTGCGCGATCGAGATGATGGCGGTCGGCGGCCCGAAGTACGACATCGCGCGGTTCGGCATGGAGCGGTTCTCGGCCACCCCGCGCCAGGCCGACCTGATGATCGTCGCCGGCCGGGTGAGCCAGAAGATGGCCCCGGTGCTGCGCCAGATCTACGACCAGATGCCCGAGCCGAAGTGGGTCATCGCCATGGGCGTGTGCTCCTCCTCCGGCGGCATGTTCAACAACTACGCGATCGTCCAGGGCGTCGACCACGTCGTGCCGGTCGACATCTACCTGCCCGGGTGCCCGCCGCGGCCCGAGATGCTGATGAACGCGATCCTCGAGCTGCACGAGCAGATCAAGGCGATGCCGTTCGGCGTAAACCGCACCAAGGCCGCCCGCGCGGCCGAGGAGGCGGCCCTGGCCGCGGTCCCGACGTCGCGGATGAAGGGCCTGCTGGCATGACCGACGGCACCACCACGGGCACCGGCGCACCCGACCCGCAGGGCGCCGGCGCGCAGCCGACCCACGGCCAGGTGGCCGACGGCGCCGACGTCGACCTGCGCGAGCCGACCGCCGAGGTGGTCGCGGTCCGCGAGGGCATGTTCGGCGTCCGCGGCACCGGCGACACCTCGGGCTACGGCGGCCTCGTGCGCGCGATCGCGATGCCCGGCGCGGCGCAGCGGCCGTTCGGCGGCTGGTTCGACGAGGTCGCCGACGTGCTGGCCGAGGTGCTCGGCGAGCCCGGCGACGACGGCGCCGCCGGCCCCGGCTGGGACGCCGCGATCGAGAAGGTCGTGGTCGACCGCGGCCAGCTGACGCTCTTCGTCCGCCGCGAGCACCTGCTGCGCGTGGCGAAGGTGCTGCGCGACGACGACGACCTGCGGTTCGAGATGTGCCTCGGCGCCAGTGGCGTGCACTACCCGGAGGAGCCCGGCCGCGAGCTGCACGTGGTGTACCCGCTGCTGTCGATCACCCACAACCGCCGGCTGCGGCTCGAGGTGGCCTGCCCCGAGAGCGACCCGCACGTCCCGTCGATCACGTCGGTGTACCCGGCGAACGACTGGCACGAGCGCGAGGCGTGGGACTTCTTCGGCATCGTCTTCGACGGCCACACCGCGCTGACCCGCATCCAGATGCCCGACGACTGGCCGGGCCACCCGCAGCGCAAGGACTACCCGCTGGGCGGGATCCCGGTGGAGTACAAGGGCGCCACCGTCCCGCCGCCGGACACCCGCCGGCGCTACAAGTGACGACGGACGGGAGGACGGCGATGAGCGAGGACACCGTGACCGACGAGGGCGGCAGCAGGTACTTCACCGCGTCCGGCGGCGACTGGGACGAGGTCGAGGCCGCGATCCGCGAGCGCACGGCCGGCTCGTCCCTGCGCGAGGAGCGCATGGTCGTCAACATGGGCCCGCAGCACCCGTCGACGCACGGCGTGCTGCGCCTGATCCTCGAGATCGACGGCGAGACCGTCACCGAGGCGCGGGCGGGCATCGGCTACCTGCACACCGGCATCGAGAAGAACATGGAGTTCCGCACGTGGACGCAGGGGGTCACCTTCTGCACGCGCATGGACTACGTGATGCCGATCATGAACGAGACGGTCTACTGCCTCGGCGTCGAGCGGCTGCTCGGCATCACCGACGACGTGCCGGAGCGCGCCACGGTCATCCGCGTGATGATGATGGAGCTGCAGCGCATCGCCTCGCACCTGGTGTTCCTCGCCACCGGCGGCATGGAGCTCGGCGCCACCACGATGATGACGAACGGCTTCGGCGCCCGTGAGGTCGTGCTGCGGCTGTTCGAGATGATCACCGGTCTGCGCATGAACCACGCGTACGTGCGCCCGGGCGGTCTGGCGCAGGACATCCCGCCGGGCGCGCTCGACTCGGTCCGCGAGGCGATCCCCGAGCTGCACCGGTACGTGCGCGACCTCGAGCTGCTCGCCAACGAGAGCCCGGTGGTCAAGGCCCGCCTGGTCGACGTCGGCATCGTCGACCTCGCCGGCTGCATGGCGCTCGGGCTCACCGGCCCGATCCTGCGCTCCACCGGCCTGCCGCACGACCTGCGCAAGTCGCAGCCGTACTGCGGGTACGAGACCTACGAGTTCGACGTCCCGACCCGCGACACCTGCGACGCGTACGGCCGCTTCCGCATCCGGCTCGACGAGATCTACGAGTCGCTGCGCATCGTCAGCCAGTGCGCCGACCGGCTCCAGCGCATGGGCCCCGGCCCGGTGATGGTGGCCGACAAGAAGGTGGCGTGGCCGGCGCAGCTCGCGCTCGGCGGCGACGGCATGGGTAACAGCCTCAACCACATCCGCGAGATCATGGGCACCTCGATGGAGTCGCTCATCCACCACTTCAAGCTGGTGACCGAGGGCTTCCGCGTCCCGGCCGGTCAGGTCTACGAGGCGATCGAGTCGGCCAAGGGCGAGCTCGGCGTGCATCTGGTCAGCGACGGCGGCACCCAGCCCTACCGGGCGCACTTCCGCGACCCGTCGTTCAACAACCTGCAGTCGGTCGCGGCGATGTGCGAGGGCGGCACCGTCGCCGACGTCATCGTCGCCGTGGCCTCGATCGACCCCGTCATGGGAGGTGTGGACCGGTGACGTACGACCCGCAGGTGCGCGAGCGCCTGGTCGCCGACGCGCAGCAGATCATCGCGCGCTACCCGCAGGCGCGCTCGGCCCTGCTGCCGATGCTGCACCTCGTGCAGTCCGAGGACGGCTACGTCAGCCCCGACGGCATCCAGCTCTGCGCCGAGGTGCTCGACCTCACCGCCGCCGAGGTGTCGGCCGTGGCGACCTTCTACACGCAGTACAAGCGCCACCCCAACGGCGAGTACACCGTCGGCGTCTGCACCAACACGCTGTGCGCGGTCATGGGCGGCGACGAGATCTACGCCGAGCTGTCGTCGCACCTCGGCGTCGGCCACGACGAGACCACCGACGACGGCAAGATCACCCTCGAGCGCGTCGAGTGCAACGCGGCCTGCGACTTCGCGCCGGTCGTGATGGTGAACTGGGAGTTCTTCGACAACCAGACGCCCACCAGCGCCAAGTCCCTCGTCGACGACATCGGCGCCGGCCGCGACGTCGTCCCCACCCGCGGCGCGTCGAGCGTGTGCACCTTCAAGCAGATGTCGCGCGTGCTCGCCGGGTTCGACGACGGCCGCGCCGACGAGGGAGTGAGCGCCGCGGGCGCCAGCCTCGAGGGGCTGCGGCTCGCGCGCGAGAAGGGCTGGCGCGCACCCGAACCCGTGCGCGGCGGCCGCAGCGACCAGGGCGAGGAGAGCTGAGCGTGGCCACGACGCTGACCCCGATCCTGTCGGACACCTGGGACAAGGACCGCAGCTGGACGCTGGACGGCTACGTCCAGCACGCCCGCGGCTACGAGGCCCTGCGCGCCGCGCTCGGTCGCACGCCCGAGCAGCTGGTGCAGACCGTCAAGGACTCCGGCCTGCGCGGCCGCGGCGGCGCGGGCTTCCCGACGGGCATGAAGTGGGGCTTCCTGCCCAAGCCCGACGGCGGCCCCCGCTACCTGGTCGTGAACGCCGACGAGTCCGAGCCGGGCACCTGCAAGGACGTCCCGCTCATGTACGCCAACCCGCACTCGCTGGTCGAGGGCGTGGCGATCACCTCGTACGCGATCGGCTCGAACCACGCGTTCATCTACATCCGCGGCGAGGTGCTGCACGTCTACCGCCGGGTGCTCAAGGCCGTCTCCGACGCGTACGCCGCGGGTCACCTCGGGAAGAACGTGCACGGCAGCGGGTTCGACCTCGACGTCACCGTGCACTCCGGCGCGGGCGCGTACATCTGCGGCGAGGAGACCGCGCTGCTCGACTCGCTCGAGGGCCGGCGCGGGCAGCCGCGGCTGAAGCCGCCGTTCCCGGCGGTCGCCGGCCTGTACGCGCGCCCCACGGTGGTGAACAACGTCGAGTCCATCGCGTCGGTGCCCGCCATCGTCCTGAACGGCGCCGACTGGTTCTCCGGCATGGGCACCGAGAAGTCGACCGGCTTCGGCTTCTTCTCGCTGTCGGGCCACGTCACCCGTCCCGGCCAGTACGAGGCGCCGCTGGGCGTCACGCTGCGCGAGCTGCTCGAGATGGCCGGCGGGGTCCGCGAGGGCCACGAGCTGAAGTTCTGGACGCCGGGCGGCTCGTCCACGCCGATCTTCACCGCCGAGCACCTCGACGTCCCGCTCGACTTCGAGGCCGTCGGCGCGGCCGGCTCGATGCTCGGCACCCGCGCGCTCCAGATCTTCGACGAGACCACCTCGGTGGTGCGGGCCGTGCTGCGCTGGACCGAGTTCTACGCGCACGAGTCGTGCGGCAAGTGCACCCCGTGCCGCGAGGGCACGTTCTGGATGAAGCAGGTGCTGCGCCGCATCGAGGCCGGCAAGGGCACGCCGGAGGACATCGACGTGCTGCTCGACACCTGCGACAACATCCTCGGGCGCTCGTTCTGCGCCCTCGGCGACGGCGCCACCAGCCCGGTGGCCAGCGCCATCAAGTACTTCCGGTCGGAGTTCGAGGCCGGGATGACGACGCCCGCGTGGGAGCTGTTCCCCTACGCGCGCTCCACCGTGTTCGCGGAGGTGCAGGCCTGACATGACCGCCACCACCGACCGCCCGGCGCAGGCCGCCGAGCAGATGGTCACCGCCACGATCGACGGCGTGAGCGTCCAGGTGCCCAAGGGCACGCTGGTCATCCGCGCCGCCGAGCAGATCGGCGTGCACGTGCCGCGCTTCTGCGACCACCCGCTGCTCGACCCGGTCGGCGCCTGCCGCCAGTGCCTGGTCGAGATCGCCACCCCCGGCCCGGACGGCTCGCTGCGCGCGATGCCGAAGCCGCAGCCCTCGTGCGCGATCGAGCTGACCGAGGGCATGGAGGTGAAGACGCAGGCCACCTCGCCGGCCGCCGAGAAGGCGCAGCACGGCGTGATGGAGTTCCTGCTGATCAACCACCCGCTCGACTGCCCGGTCTGCGACAAGGGCGGCGAGTGCCCGCTGCAGAACCAGGCGATGAGCGACGGCCGTGCCACCTCGCGCTTCGTCGACGTCAAGCGCACGTTCCCGAAGCCGATCAAGATCTCCAGCCAGGTGCTGCTCGACCGCGAGCGGTGCGTGCTGTGCCAGCGGTGCACCCGGTTCTCCAAGGAGATCGCGGGCGACCCGTTCATCGACCTGCAGCACCGCGGCATCCAGCAGCAGATCGGCACCTTCTCGCCCGGCGTCCTCGGCATCGCGACGCAGGGCGAGCAGATGCTCGACGAGTCCGGCGTCCCGTTCGCGTCGTACTTCTCCGGCAACACGATCCAGATCTGCCCGGTGGGCGCGTTGACCAGCGCGTCGTACCGCTTCCGCTCCCGCCCGTTCGACCTGGTCTCCACGCCGAGCGTGTGCGAGCACTGCGCGAGCGGTTGCGCCACCCGCACCGACCACCGCCGCGGCACCGTCCTTCGCCGGCTGGCCGGCGACGACCCCGCGGTGAACGAGGAGTGGCTCTGCGACAAGGGCCGGTTCGCCTTCACCTGGGCGACCGGTACCGACCGGCTCAGCGTGCCGATGGTGCGCGGCGCCGACGGCGAGCTCGAGCAGGTGTCGTGGCCGGTCGCGCTCGAGACGGCCGCCCGCGGCCTCGAGCGGGCGCGCGCCGGCAAGGGCGTCGGCGTGCTGCCCGGTGGTCGCCTGACCCTCGAGGACGCCTACGCCTACAGCAAGTTCGCGCGGGTCGCCCTCGGCACCAACGACGTCGACCACCGCTCGCGCCCGCACAGCACCGAGGAGGAGCAGTTCCTCGCGCACCACGTCGCGGGCCGCTCGCTGGCCTCCGCGGGTGCCGTCACCTTCGGCGACCTCGAGCAGGCGCCGGCGGTGCTGCTGGTGGCGCTCGAGCCGGAGGAGGAGTCGGCGATCGTCTTCCTGCGGCTGCGCAAGGCCGTCCGCAAGCACCGCACCGCGGTGCACGCGGTCGCGCCCTACGCGACGCGGGGGCTCACCAAGCTCTCCGGCACCCTGGTGCCCGCCGCCCCCGGCACCGAGGCCGAGGTGCTCGCCGCGCTCGCCTCGGGCGAGGTCGGCGTCGCCACCACCGCCGAGGCGCTGCGGGCGCCCGGTGCGGTCGTCCTGGTGGGCGAGCGCGCGGCGACCGTCCCGGGTGTCCTGTCGGCCGTGCTGCGGGTGGCCGAGGCCACCGGCGCGCGCGTGGCCTGGGTGCCGCGACGTGCCGGCGAGCGCGGCGCCGTCGAGGCGGGCACGCTGCC
>NZ_BAAHAF010000115.1:0-2230 GCF_054777815.1 Angustibacter speluncae
AGCCCGCCGGCCAGGGCGGCCCCCGCACCCGTCCGCACCACCGCGGGCAGCGCCCACCGCGCGCGCCCTGGCCAGGCGAGCGCCACGAGCGAGGCGAGCTGCGCGGCCACGAGCAGGTCGGACGGCTCCGGCCGCCGCGGGCGTGAGGTCTGCACCCGCCGTAGCCTGCCACCATGACGACCGACGACGGCGGGTACCGGGTCGAGCACGACACGATGGGCGAGGTGCGCGTCCCGGCCGACGCGCTCTACGGGGCGCAGACGCAGCGCGCGGTCGAGAACTTCCCGATCAGCGGCGTGCCGATCCCCGCAGGTCTCGTCCGGGCGATCGGGCAGGTGAAAGCCGCTGCGGCAGCGACGAACCGCGAGCTCGGCGTGCTCGACGACGACGTGGCCGAGGCGGTCGAGCAGGCCGCCCTCGAGGTGGCTGCCGGCGAGCACACCGACCAGTTCCCGGTCGACGTGTTCCAGACCGGGTCGGGCACGTCGTCGAACATGAACGCCAACGAGGTGGTCGCGCGGCTGGCCGGGTGGACGCTGGGTCGCGACGTCCACCCGAACGACGAGGTGAACGCGTCGCAGTCGAGCAACGACACCTTCCCGACGGCGGTGCACCTGGCCGTGGCGACGGGCGTCGTCGACGAGCTCGTGCCGGCGCTGGAGCACCTGGCCGACGCCCTCGACGACAAGGCCTCCTCGACAGCCGATCTGGTGAAGGCCGGACGCACCCACCTGATGGACGCCACGCCGGTCACGCTGGGCCAGGAGCTCGGCGGGTACGCCGCGCAGGTCCGGCGCGGGGTCGAGCGGCTGCAGGCGTCCCTGCCCCGGCTCGCCGAGGTGCCGCTCGGCGGCACCGCCGTCGGCACCGGCATCAACACCCCGGACGGCTTCGCCGCCCGCGTCGTCGCCCTGCTCGCCGAGCGCACCGGGCTCCCGGTCACCGAGGCGCGCGACCACTTCGAGGCGCAGGGAGCGCGCGACGCGCTGGTCGAGACGTCCGGCGCGCTGCGGACGGTCGCGGTCTCGCTGACGAAGGTGTGCAACGACCTGCGCTGGATGGGTTCCGGGCCGACCGCCGGGCTCGCCGAGGTGCACCTGCCCGACCTGCAGCCCGGCTCGTCGATCATGCCGGGGAAGGTGAACCCCGTGGTGCCGGAGGCGGTGCTGCAGGTGTGCAGCCAGGTGGTCGGCAACGACGCCGCCGTCGCGTGGGCCGGCGCCTCGGGCGCCTTCGAGCTGAACGTCCAGGTGCCGGTGATGGCACGCAACCTGCTCGAGTCGATCACGTTGCTGGCCAACGCGTCTCGGCTGCTCGCCGACCGCTGCGTCGCGGGGCTCGAGCCGGACGCCGAGCGGATGCGCCGCTACGCGGGTTCGTCCCCGTCCGTGGTCACCCCGCTCAACCGGCACATCGGCTACGAGAACGCGGCGAGGATCGCCAAGCACGCCGTGGCGGAGGGCGTCACCGTGCGCGAGGCCGTGCTCGCGCTGGGGTTCGTCGAGCGCGGCGAGCTCACCGAGGAGCAGCTCGACGCGGCGCTCGACGTCGACGCCATGACCGGGCGGTGACGGCCGGCGACCCCGCGGACCTCGCGGCCCTGGTCGCGCGCGTCCCACCCGGCTGGACGCGGGTCTCCTACCGCGGACGGGCCTGGGGCCTGTCGCGCACCGACCACGCGGGCGGGCGGAGCGTGTTCGTCGAGGCCGACGAGCTGGGCGGCACCGGCCGGTTGAGCGCGAACGTCTGGTTCACCGCGGACGAGGTGCTGCTGCGCCCGTGCGAGGTCCCCGCCCCCGACGTGCTGGAGCTGCTCCGCGGGTGGGAGGCGGGCTGAGCCTGCCGCTCACCACCCGCGACTCAGTACCAGTTGTGGCTGCGGCTGTGCGACCACGCCGAGCACGGCGTGCCGTAGACGTCGTCGATGTAGGCCAGGCCCCAGGTGATCTGGGTGACCGGGTTGGTCTCCCAGTCCGAGCCGACGGTCGACATCTTCGAGCCGGGCAGGGCCTGCGGGATGCCGTAGGCGCTGGAGGTGGGGTTGTCGGCGTTCCAGCGCCAGTTGCTCTCCTTGGTCCACAGGCTGTCGAGGCAGTCGAACTGCTCGTCGCTCCAGCCGCGCTCGGCGACCAGGATGCGCCCGATGCCACGGGGGTCGCGCTGGGCGTCGCGGCTGGCCTGCTCGCGGGCGGCGACGCGCGCCTGCTCCGCCGCCGCCGCGGCGGCCTGC
>NZ_BAAHAF010000116.1:0-1282 GCF_054777815.1 Angustibacter speluncae
CGCAGCCGCTCCTCGGCGGTGCGCAGGGCCAGCCGCGCCTCCATCTCGGCCGAGCGGGCGGCGGACGCCTCGCCCGCCAGCCGGTCGCGCTCGGACGTGTCGGGCTCGTTGGCCTGGCCCTCGACGGGCTGCTCGGCCGCCTCGAGGCGGGCGACGAGCTCGCCGACGGCCGAGGTGTCCTGCTCGAGCTGGGCGCGGGCGGCGTCCAGGCCCTGCTGCAGCCGGTCGGCCTCGGCCCGGGCGGAGCGGGCGGCCGCGCCGAGGTGGCCGAGCTGCTCGGCGACCGCGGCGAACCGGGCGTCGTTGTCGTGCAGGCGCTCGAGCGCGGCCTCGACGCGGTCGGCCGCCTCGGCCGCCCGCGAGCGTGCGCCCTGGAGCGCGAACCGCGCCTCCTCGGCGGCGCGGGTCGCCTCGGCCAGCTTGGCGCCGGCCTCGTCGACCGCCGCCTGCACCTGCAGCAGGCTCGGCTGGGACGACGACCCGCCGCGGGCGGTGACCGCCCCGAGCACGTCGCCCTCGGTGGTGACGGCGACCAGGTCGGGTCGGGCGCGGACGACGGTGCGCGCCTCCCCCAGACCGGGCACGACCACGGTGGACGCGAGCAGCCGCTCGACGGCCGGCCGCAGTGCGGCGGAGGTCTGCACCAGGTCGGCCGCGCGGCGGGTGCCGTCCGGCAGACCGGCGAGGTCGAGCGGGGCGTCGGCCGCCGGGGCGCCACCCAGCAGCAGCCCGGCGCGTCCGGCGTCGTCGTCCTTGAGCCGGCGCAGCGCGTCGACCGCGGCGTCGACCGACTCGACGGCCACGGCGTCGGCGGCGCCACCGAGGGCGGCCGCGACGGCGTCCTCGTAGCCCTGCTCGACGTGCAGCAGCGCGGCGACCGACCCGAGCACGCCGGACACCCCGGTGCCGGCGGCGAGCAGCGCCCCGGCGCCGTCGGCCCGCGCGAGGCCCATCTCGAGCGCCTCCTTGCGGGCGCTCCAGGTGGCCCGGTCGCGGTCGGCCGAGCGCTCGGCGTCGGTGAGCCGGTCGACCTCGGCGGTGGCGGCGAGCGCGGCCTCCTCGGCCGCGGTGTGCTCGGAGTCGAGGTCCTCCTCGCCCTCCTCCACGCCGGCCACCTGCTGCTCGAGGGCGGCGAACTCCTGCTGGGCGACCCGGCCGCGCTCGGCGGCGTCGGCGAGCGAGCGCTCGAGGCGCCCGATCTCGGCCTGCCCGGCCTCGACCCGGCTGCGGGCGGCGGCGTCCGAGCTGTCCCGACGACTGGGAGGCACCCGGTGACCACGCT
>NZ_BAAHAF010000117.1:0-67130 GCF_054777815.1 Angustibacter speluncae
TGCGCACGCCGCGCGTGGCCGGTCGCCCGCCCCGGGTGCCCGCGCCACCGCGCGGCCTGTCGCGCCGCGCCGCCGTGATGGCGGTGCTGCTGCTCGTCGTCGCCACCGCGATGTCGCCGTTCGTGCGGGCGCTGGTC
The DNA here is from genome assembly GCF_054777815.1 of Angustibacter speluncae. Classification (NCBI taxonomy): domain Bacteria; kingdom Bacillati; phylum Actinomycetota; class Actinomycetes; order Kineosporiales; family Kineosporiaceae; genus Angustibacter; species Angustibacter speluncae. The sequence continues at coordinate 138 of NZ_BAAHAF010000117.1, forward strand.
GCGCAGCAGAGCCGCATCGCCGCCCTCGAGACCGACGTGGGCGAGCGCGAGCAGCGGGTGGCCGACCTGGAGTCCGAGCTGGCGCGGTGGGACGACCCCGCGTTCGTGGTGGCGCAGGCGCGGCAGCGCTTCACCTACGTGATGCCCGGCGAGGTGGGCTACGTCGTCCTCGACGACCCCGCGACGACCTCGCCGACGGAGGACCCGAGCGGCGCTGCGGCGCAGCAGGTCTCGGGTTCCGACAGCTCCTGGTTCGGCTCGCTGTGGAGCTCGGTGCAGCTGGCCGGCGAGGCGCCGGACGACGCCGTCGCCCCGGCCGGCGAGCAGCTCGACCCGCCCGCGACCGAGCCGGTGCCCGCCCCGGGCGTCACCGGCCAGCCGTGACCGGCGGCCACCCCGGCCGTCCGGTCGACGAGCCGGTCACGCCCGCCGACGAGGACGACGTCGCCGCCCAGCTCGGGCGCCGGCTGCGCGGCGAGCACACCGCCGCCCACCGCTGCACCTGCGGCGCCGTCGACGTCGTGCGCACCGCGCCGCGGCTCGACGACGGCACGCCCTTCCCCACCACGTACTACCTGACCTGCCCCCGGGCCACCGGTGCGGTGAGCACCCTGGAGTCGCAGGGGCTGATGAAGCAGATGCAGGCCCGGCTCGGCGAGGAGCCCGAGCTCGCCGAGGCCTACCGCGCGGCGCACGAGCAGTACCTCGCGAAGCGGGCAGAGCTCGGCGACGTCCCCGAGATCGACGGCGTCTCTGCCGGAGGCATGCCCGACCGGGTGAAGTGCCTGCACGTGCTGGTGGCGCACGCGCTCGCGTCCGGCCCGGGCGTGAACCCGCTCGGCGACGAGGCGCTCGACGCGCTCGACGACTGGGGCGCGCGCGGGCGGTGCGTGTGACGCGGGTCGCCGCGTTCGACTGCGGCACGAACTCGCTGCGCCTGCTGGTGGCCGACGTCGTCCACGGGCGGCTCACCGACGTCGTCCGCCGGATGGAGGTCGTGCGGCTCGGGCAGGGCGTCGACCGCACGGGCCGCATCGCCGACGAGGCGATGGAGCGGACGCTGGCGGTCGCTCGCCGGTACGGCGAGGAGTGCGAGCGGCTCGGGGTCGAGCGGTCGCGGTTCGTGGCCACGTCGGCCAGCCGCGACGCCTCGAACGCCGCCGAGTTCGTCGCCGGCGTGCGCGACGCGCTCGGTCTCGAGCCCGAGGTGGTGCCGGGCACCGAGGAGGCCGAGCTGTCCTTCGTCGGCGCCACCACCGGCGTCGTCGGGGGCGGCACCACCTGCGTGGTCGACCTCGGCGGCGGCTCCACCGAGCTGGTCGTGGGGGAGTCGTCGGTGCGGGCGGCGCACTCGATGGACGTCGGCTGCGTCCGGCTCACCGAGCGGCACCTGCAGGGCGACCCGCCGACGCAGCCCGAGATCGACGCAGCCGCAGGCGATGTCGAGGCGGCGCTCGACGCGGCGGCCCGCGACGTGCCGCTCGACGACGTCCGCACCCTCGTCGGGGTGGCCGGCACGGTCACGACCGTCACCGCGCACGCGCTCGGGCTCGACCGCTACGACCCGGCCGCGATCCACGGCGCCCGGCTGCCGGTCGAGCGGGTGCTCGAGGCGTGCGAGCAGCTGCTGCGGATGCCGCGGTCCGAGCGGGCCGCGCTCGGCTTCATGCACCCCGGCCGCGTCGACGTCATCGGCGCCGGCGCCCTGGTGTGGGCGCACGTGGTGCGTCGGGTCGTCGCCGCGTCCGGTGTGGCCGAGGTGGTCGCGAGCGAGCACGACATCCTCGACGGCATCGCGCTCGGCCTCGCCACCCGTTGACTTCCCGATCGGCTGCCGGTGTGTCGCCGTGGACGGTACCGCGCGGTGCGTACTACCGTGCTGCTCGCCGCACCGGACCCGGTGGGCGGGACGAGGAGGCGCGGTGGACACGACCCAGCTGCTCAAGGGGGTGCTCGACGTGGCGGTGCTGGCCGTGGTGGCCCGCGAGGACGGCTACGGCTACGACGTCGTGCGCCGGCTGCGCTCGGCCGGCCTCGAGGACGTCGGCGACGCCTCGGTCTACGGGACGCTGCGCCGGCTCTACGCCGCGGGCGTGCTCACCAGCTACGTGGTGCCCTCGGAGGAGGGGCCGCACCGCAAGTACTACGGCATCAACCAGCAGGGCCAGGCCATGCTGCACGAGCAGCGCACGTCCTGGAAGGCGTTCTCCCAGACCATGTCCCAGCTCCTCGAGCCCGCGGAGGTGCGGCCATGAGCACTCCCACCACGAACCCGGTCGCCTGGCACGAGGCGAGCTCGTACGCCGCCGCCGTGCGCGCCCACCTCGACGACCTCGCGCCGGAGGTGGTCGAGGAGCTGGCCGGCGGGCTGGAGGCCGACCTGCTCGACCAGGCCGAGGAGTCGTCCGACCCGCTCACCGGCCGGCTCGGCGACCCGGCGGCGTACGCAGCCGAGCTGCGGGCGGCGGCCGGCGTGCCGCCGCGCACCGCGCCGCCGCGGACGCGGACCTCGTTCCGGGAGGCGCTCGACGAGCTGACCGGCACGCTGCGGGCGCAGCCGTGGTGGCCGCAGGCCGTCCGCGTCGCGCACGAGCTGCGCCCGGCCTGGTGGGTGCTGCGCGCCTGGGTCGCGTTCCAGCTGGTGCAGGGGGCGATGGCCGGTCTCGGCTCGATCCTGCCGCGCACGGTCGGGCTGTGGGTGCTCCTGCTCCTGCTCGTCGCGGGCAGCTACGCCCTCGGCCGCGGGCTGTGGGCGCGGTTCGCGGCGACCCGGCCGCTGGTGCTGGTGGGCGACGTCCTGGCGGTGCTCCTGCTCCTGCCGGCGGTCGGTCTGGCGCAGGAGCCCTCCTACGGCGGCCCGGCCGCGGGGTACGTGGAGGACTCGGCCTCTGCGGCAACGGGTCTGGTGGCTGACGGGCGCACCGTCACCAACGTGTTCCCGTACGGCCCGGACGGCGAGCCGCTCAGCGGCGTGACGCTGCTCGACCAGGACGGCGAGCCGATCACGGTGGGGGCCGACCAGCTGCCCGGCGAGCCGGACGGCTCGGGTGACCTGCTGCGCGTGCAGGTGCCGAACTGGACCGCCGACGGCGACGTGGCGTGGAACGTCTTCCCGATGGGGACGGCGCTCGTCGACTCCGAGGACTTCTACTCCGGCTACTACGAGGGCGACGGCACCCCCGGCTCGGGCCTGCGTCCCCCGTACCGGGGGTACGACGAGGCGGAGGTCCCGCGGCCGCGGGTGCCCGACGTGCTCGTCGACCCCTCGCGCCGGCTGTCGTCGCAGCCCTCGCCGGGTCCGTCGGCGACGCCCTCGACGCCGACCCCGTCCGGCAGCGTGACGACGCGGGCCACCCCCCAGCCGACGCCCACGCCCTGACCGGTCGCGTCGGCGTCAGGCCAGGTGCTCGGCGAGCCAACGCACCTGGGCTCCGGCGTGGTCGCGCCAGTAGGTCCTGTCGTGGCCGCCGGGGTCGATCGTGAGCTCGGCCGTCGGCAGGGCGGCGCCGAACGCGCGGTTGGCCGCCACGAACGGGTCGGCGTCGCCGCAGTCGAGCCGCACCGGCACCTGCGCCAGGACGGCGAGGCGGGCGGGGTCGAACACGTCGTGCGCCTCGAAGTCCTCGCGGTCGTCGAACGCACCCGGCGCGCTCGCGCCCGGCTCGGTCCACAGCGCGGCGCTCTGCGCGACGACGGCGCCGACCCGCCCGGGGCCGAGGGCGGACGCCAGCAGCAGGGCGCCGTAGCCGCCCATCGACCACCCGAGCAGGCCGACCGGACCGTCCCAGCCGGTCTCGCGCACCAGCAGCGGCAGCAGGTCGTCGACGACCACCGCACCGGTGTCGGTGCCGTCGCGCCGCGGGTGCCAGTACGAGGTGCCGCCGTCGAGCGAGGCGACGGCGAGCCCGCTCGACGGCACGTGGTCGTCGAGGCGCAGGTCGTCGAACGCGGAGTCGGCGTCGCCGCCCTTGCCGTGCAGCACGACGACGAGCCCCGAGACCTCGGGCGGCAGCACGAGCCGCCACCGCACCTCGTCCGGGACGTGCGGGGAGGCGAGGCGTCCGGCCCGCTGCTCGACGCGTCGCGACCTCGCGGGCCCGCCGCACCCACCGAGGACGCCGGCGGCGGCCAGCGCGAGCACCGCCCGGCGCGAGGGCGGGACGAGAGGACGCGGCACGCCGGTCACGGTAGCCGCGCCGGCGCCGGTCGCCGCCGTCTCAGCGGCTGATGAGCCACGCACCCAGGCCGACCAGCACCCAGAACGGGACGCTGAGCAGCAGCGCGAGCAGCAGCCCGCGGGTGAACCGGTGCGTGGTGGGCGCGGTGCGGCCCGCCGTGCCGGTGGGGGACCCGGGCTCGCGCGGAGGGTCCGGCCGGCGCTCGGGGTGCGGTACGACCACCGGTGCCTCCTCCTGCGCGGACGCGTCGGTGCGCCGCTGGCGGAGCACGATGCCAGAGCCGGTGGACGCCGTCGACGTCCGTCCGGACGACACGCCGGTTCTGCGTACCGCGGGGTCGCTCAGGCCCGGCGTGCGCCCGGTAGCCACCGTCCGACACCGACGCCGAGGAGCACCGTGACCGCACCGAGCACCGCGACCGGCACGGCCACCCCGCCCGGCGCGAGCGCGAACGCGACGTAGACGGCGACGGCGAGCAGCTCGGCCAGCACGTTCGACGCGGAGGTGACGGTCGCGCGCGCGCCGTGCGCGACGGAGTCCTGCAGCCGCACCTCGCTCACCACGATCGTCACCTGGAGCAGGCCGTAGCCGAGGGCGAGCGGCACGATCCCGAGCGCCGGGTCGCCCGCGAGGGCGCCGACCGCGACCAGCGCGCCCGCCGCCGAGACCATCGCACCGACCGGCACCGGGCCCCACTGCGAGAACCGTTCGGCGACAGCGCCTCCGACCGCCTGGGCGACGGTGACGACGGTCAGCAGCAGCGGGACGGCGACGAGCGTGGCGCCCTGCTCGTCGAGCAGCAGGCCGAAGTACTCGTCGAACGCGAGCAGCCCGTAGAGGGTGGCCGACGCCAGCACGGCGCCGCGCAGCACCTGGGACGAACGCACCTCTCCCAGGCCGGTGCGCAGCGCGGTCCACCAGCGCCGCCACGGACCCTCCGCCCGTCGCCGCAGGTCGCCGGGGTCGCGCTCGTGCGCGCGCAGGTCGTCGACGTCGTCCTCGTCCAGCTCGTCGACCTCGCCCGCCGAGACCACCGGCGGTGCGGACGGCAGCGAGGCGGCCACCGCGAGCTGCAGGAGGCACACGGCGACGCTGACCCACCCGGCGAGCGCGTACCCGCCGACGGCGACCAGCGGCGCGGCGAGCAGGGTGGCGCCGGCCATGCCGGCCAGCGCGAGCGTCGTGCCGAGACCGATCACCCGCGCGTAGCGGTGCCGCGCGCCGAGGGCGGCCAGCTCGTCGTAGGCGAGGGCCTGGAAGGTGCCGGACGACAGGCTCCCGGACAGCCCCCACAGCACGAAGCCGATCGCGAAGCCGGTGAACGACGGGAACAGCACCCAGCAGGCGAAGGCCGCGGCGTAGACGACGGCGGCGGCGCACAGCAGGGCGCGCCGCGAGACCGTGTCGGCCCACGCGCCCGACGGCACCTCGAGCACGATGCCCACGGCCGACCAGATGACGAGCAGGACGGAGATCTCGCTCGTCGAGAGCCCGGCGTCGGCGAACAGCAGCGCGTAGACCGGGAAGACCGGCATCGTCTCGTCGAGCGCCTGCCAGGCCAGCAGCCGGCGGACGAGGGACCGCTCGCTCACGGGACGACGCCGGTCGGAGCCGTCCTGGTCACCGCGAGGTCAAGGTTCGTGCGAGTGCGTGGTCACGCCGTCACGGTGGACGCGGGCACGGGCGGCCGTCAAGCACCTTCCCGGTTAGCGTGACCGCGTGCCGACCGCCCTGCCCTTCCCCGCCGTGGCGACCCGGGCGGTCGCCCACGACGCGGGGCAGGTCGTGGCTCGTGCCCGCAGCACCCGCGACCTCGACACCCTCGACGCGCGCGTCGCGGCCTGCCGGGCCTGCCCGCGGCTGGTGGCCTGGCGGGAGGAGGTCGCCCTCGTCCGGCGACGTGCGTATGCCGACCACACCTACTGGGGCAGACCGGCTCCCGGCTTCGGCGACCCGCAGGCGCGGCTCCTGGTCCTCGGCCTCGCGCCTGCCGCGCACGGTGCCAACCGCACCGGCCGGGTCTTCACCGGCGACCGCTCCGGTGACTGGCTCTTCGCGGCGATGCACCGGGCCGGGTACGCGAACCAGGCCGAGAGCGTCTGGTACGGCGACGGTCTCGAGCTCAGCGACGCCCGCGTGGTCGCCTCGGTGCGCTGCGCCCCGCCCGCCAACCAGCCCACGCCCGCCGAGCGCGACACCTGCGCGCCGTGGCTCGACCGCGAGGTCGACCTGCTGCCGCGGCTGCGCGTGGTGCTGGCCCTCGGCGGCTTCGCGTGGGGAGCCGCGCTCGACCTCGCCCGTCGTCGCGGCTGGGCGGTGCCGCGTCCGCAGCCCCGGTTCGGCCACGGCGCCGAGGCGCTGCTGGTGCCGGCGCGCGGAGCCCCCGTCCACCTGCTCGGGAGCTTCCACGTGAGCCAGCAGAACACCTTCACCGGACGCCTGACCGCCGCGATGCTGGACGACGTCTTCGCCCGCGCCCGCGAGCTGTCCGTCTGAGACGCGGTCGGTCGGCTGTCCCCGCAGCCGCTGCACGAGGCATCCTGGCGTGGCACGCGTGTCGTCCCACCACTTCGGTGTCACCTCCGACACTGAACTGGGGAAACGGACAGTGCGAGCCCCTGTAGCCCAACGGCAGAGGCAGGCGCCTTAAAAGCGCTTCAGTGCGGGTTCGAGTCCCGCCAGGGGTACCGGCCGGACGCGGGTGAGCAGCGAGAGCACCGCGGCGACGGCGCACAGCGCGGCGCCTCCCCACCAGGCCCAGGTGTACGAGCCCACCTGGTCGCGCACGACGCCGGCGCCGAACGCGGCTGCGGCGGCGCCCACCTGGTGGGAGGCGAAGACCCAGCCGAACACGATCGTGCCCCGGTCGCCGAACAGCTCGCGGCACAGCGCGGCGGTCGGCGGGACGGTCGCCACCCAGTCGAGGCCGTAGACGACGACGAACAGCACCATGCTCGGGTGCACCGTGTCGGCCAGCAGCCACGGGAGCAGCAGCAGGCCGACCCCGCGGAAGGCGTAGTAGCCGACGAGCAGCAGCCGCGGGTCGAACCGGTCGGTGAGCCAGCCCGAGGCGATCGTCCCGACGATGTCGAAGACGCCGACGACGGCGAGCAGCCCGGCCGCGGTCGGCCCCGCCATCCCGTGGTCGTGCGCGGACGGGATGAAGTGCACGCCGATCAGGCCGTTGGTCGTCGCCCCGCAGATCGCGAACGCCGCGGCGAGCGCCCAGAACGTGCGGTGCCGCGCGGCGTGGGTGAGCCCCTCGACCGCGCGCCGGGCCGCGCCCTCGCGCGGCGGCAGCGGCGGGACCTGCGCGGGGTCGGTGGCGCCGTAGGGCAGCACCCCGCGGTCGGCCGGCTGGTCGCGCACCACGAACCAGACGGCCGGGACGACGGCCAGCGCCGCCGCCGCGACGACGAGCGACGCCGGACGCCAGCCCGCGGTGTCGGCCAGCGTGGCGACGACGGGCAGGAAGACCAGCTGGCCGGTGGCCGACCCCGCCGTGAGCACGCCCATCACGAGCCCGCGGCGGGTGGTGAACCAGCGGTTCGCGACGGTGGCGGCGAGCACCAGCGCCATCGACCCGGTGCCGAGCCCGATCAGCAGTCCCCAGAACACCAGCAGGTGCCACGACGCCGTCATCGCGGTGCTGCCGCCCGCGCCGAGGGCGACGAGCACGAGCGCGGCGGTGACGACGCGACGGATGCCGAACCGGTCCATCAGCGCGGCGGCGAACGGCGCGGTCAGGCCGAACAGGACCAGGTTGGTGCCGACCGCGAGCGACATGACGCTGGTCGACCAGCCGAACTCCTCGTGCAGCGGCACCATCAGCGCGCCCGGCGCGGCGCGGAACCCGGCCGCGCCGAGCAGGGCGAGGAAGGTGACGGCGGCGACCCACCAGGCGGGGTGGACGCGGTGGGCGCTGCGGGTGGTCGTGGTCACGAGTAGACTTTCTTCGACGAAGCCAGGTGGCGTGAGCGTAGACCACGAGGAGGGGTGCCGGTGCCGCTGCGGTCGGACTGGTCCGAGGAGCTGTGCCCCATCCGGCGCTCGCTCGACGTGCTCGGCGACCCCTGGGTGCTGCTGATCGTCCGCGACACCCTGCACGGGCGCGGACGGTACGAGGAGCTGCGCACGAACCTCGGCGTCTCCGACGCCGTGCTGAGCCGGCGGCTGCGGGCGATGGTCGAGGCCGGGCTGCTCGAGCGGGTGCCCTACCGCGACGGCGGCCGCGAGCGGCACGCGTACGCCGCCACCCGGGCGGCCGCCGACCTGCTCCCGGTGCTGCAGTCGCTCGTGGTGTGGGCCGAGCAGCACACGCCGACCCCGCCCGGGGGTGCGCACATGGCGCTGGTGCACGAGACCTGCGGCGCCGAGACCGTCGACGGCGCCACCTGCTCGGCGTGCGGTGAGCCGCTGCGGCCGCAGGACGTCGCGTGGGACAAGCCCTGGCGCGGCCGCCGCGAGCGGCTGCGCGCCCCCGGCGAGCTCGCCGGCTGACCACCCGACCGGACGAGGCGCCCTGCTGCCGGGAACGTCCGGAGGCGCTCGCGCATTACTGTGGGTACACAGGTACGTCAGGTACCGCCCAGGAGGGGACCATGCAGAGCAAGAACCCGGTGTTCGCCCGGACCGCTGAGTTCTCCGGCCGCCCGCAGCAGGCGCAGTTCGGCCGGCCCGGACAGTTCCAGGGCCAGCAGCAGCACGGCCAGCAGCAGCAGTACGGCCAGCAGCAGCAGTACGGCCAGCAGCAGTACGGCCAGCAGCAGTACGGCCAGCAGCAGTACGGCCAGCAGCAGTACGGCCAGCAGCAGTACGGCCAGCAGCAGTACGGCCAGCAGCAGTACGGCCAGCAGCAGTACGGCCAGCCCGGCTACCCGCAGCAGCAGTACGGCCAGCAGCAGTACGGCCAGCCGTACGGCGCGCCCGCGCAGTCCCAGCAGGAGCTCGACGACCTCTACGGCCGTCCCGCCGCCGGGCCCGCCCGCACCGGCCGGATGACCTACGACGACGTCGTGGTCCGCACCGCCGCGCTGTTCGCGATCCTGCTCGTCACCGCCGGCGCCACCTGGTTCTCGATCACCTCGGGCATCGTCCCCGTCGGCATGCTGATGCCGCTGTGGATCGGCTCGATGCTGCTCGGCCTCGGCCTGGCGCTGGTGATCGCGTTCCAGAAGAAGGTCCGCCCGCCGCTGATGATGGCGTACGCCGCTGTCGAGGGCGTCTTCATCGGCGCGATCTCGCTGTTCTTCGAGACCGTCTACCCGGGCATCGTCCTGCAGGCCGTGATGGGCACCCTGGGCGCGTTCGGCGCGATGCTGGTGGCCTACAAGGTCAAGGCGATCCGGGTCACCCCGAAGTTCACCCGCATCCTGATCATCGCGACCCTCGGGTACCTGGTGTTCTCGCTGCTGAACTTCGCCGGCGTGATGCTGCTCGGCCTGCCGAGCGTGTACTCGATGGGCCTGCTCGGCATCGGCATCAGCATCTTCGGTGTGGTGCTGGCGTCGCTGAACCTGGTGCTCGACTTCGACTACATCGACCGCGGCGTGCAGTCGGGTCTGCCGCAGCAGTTCGCGTGGGTGGCCGCGTACGGCCTGCTCGTGACGCTGGTCTGGCTGTACATCGAGATCCTGCGCCTGATCGCGATCCTGCGCGGCAACGACTGACGGTCGTCCGCCGACCCTGCACGTGACCCTGCGCGTGACACCGCACGACGACACCGACGACCCGGCGCGCGAGCTGCGCCGGGTCGTCGACCGTCTCGCCGGTCTCGGGCCGGAGCGGGTGCAGCGTCCGGGGGCCGACGGGGTGGCCGCGTCCGAGCGGGTCCGCGCCCTGCTCGACCTGCTGGCCGCGCAGGCGGCCGACCTGCGCGGCGACGACCGCCGCGAGGTGCCGCTGCTGCGGCCCCACGCCCTCGGCGACCAGCTCACGGTGCTCGTCCGCGAGGCCCTCGACGCCGGCGCCGACGCGTCCGCCGTGCGGGCGCACCTGACCGACCTGCGCCGAGCCCTCTAGGACGCCGGCGAGACGGCCGGGCGCGTCCCTGGCGCCGGGCGGTCCGCAGTGCCAGGGTGACCTGCCATGGAGACCGTGGCATGAGCGTCTGGCGCACCAAGTCGATCGAGCAGTCCATCGCCGACACCGACGAGCCCGAGTACCAGCTGAAGAAGCGGCTCACCTGGCTCGACCTCACGGTGTTCGGCGTCGGCGTCGTGATCGGGGCCGGCATCTTCACGCTGACCGGCCGCGCCGCCCAGGCGTACGCCGGCCCGGGCATCGTGCTGTCGTTCGTGATCGCCGGCGTCTGCTGCGCCCTGGCGGCGCTCTGCTACGCCGAGTTCGCCTCCGCCGTGCCGGTCTCCGGCTCGGCGTACACCTTCTCGTACGCCTCGCTCGGCGAGATGGTCGCCTGGATCATCGGCTGGGACCTGCTGCTCGAGCTCATGCTCGGGGCGGCCGTCGTCGCCCAGGGGTGGTCGGCCTACGCACAGGACTTCCTGGCCAAGATCGGCATCGACTGGCCGGCCTCGATCGGCTACGACGAGACCGCGGGCTTCGGGCACCCGAACCTGCTGGCGCTGCTTCTGGTCGTGGTGCTCGGCGTGCTGGTGACGGTCGGCATCAAGGAGTCGATGCGGGTCAACCTGGTGCTGGTCGCGCTCAAGGTCTTCATCGTGCTGTTCGTCATCGTCGCCGGGCTGTTCTACGTCAACGGCGCCAACTACGACCCGTTCATCCCGCCGGCCGAGGGCGGCGTCGCCGCCGAGTCGACGCTGCTGACCCCGCTGGTGCAGCTGATCTTCGGCATCGAGCCGCAGGTGTTCGGCGTCCTCGGCGTCGTGACGGCCGCCTCGATCGTGTTCTTCGCCTACATCGGCTTCGACGTGGTCGCCACCACCGCCGAGGAGGCGAAGAACCCCAAGCGCGACCTGCCGATCGGCATCCTCGGCTCGCTCGCGATCTGCACGGTGCTCTACATGGCGGTCTGCCTCGTGGTCACCGGCATGGTGAAGTACACCGACCTGGAGGCGGGGGCGCCGCTCGCCTCCGCGTTCGAGGCGGTCGGACGGCCCGGCTTCGCCACGCTGATCAGCGCGGGTGCGGTCGCGGGCCTCACCACCGTCGTCATGACGCTGATGATCGGCGCGGCGCGCGTGCTGTTCGCGATGAGCCGCGACAACCTCGTGCCGCACGGCGCCGGCAAGGTGCACCCGCGGTTCGGGACGCCGTCGCGCATCACGATCGGCATCGCCGTCGTGGTCGGCCTGGTCGCCGCCTTCACCCCGATCGGCAAGCTCGAGGAGATGGTGAACATCGGCACGCTGGCGGCGTTCACGCTCGTGTCGGTGGCGGTCATCGTGCTGCGACGCACCCGTCCGGACCTGCCGCGGCCGTTCAGGGTGCCGTTCGTGCCGGTGCTGCCGATCGTGTCGGCGCTCATCTGCGTCTACCTGATGCTGAACCTCTCGCTCGAGACCTGGCTGCGGTTCCTGGCGTGGATGGCCCTCGGGTTCGTCATCTACTTCGCCTACGGCTACCGCCGCTCGCGCCTGGCCACCGGCGACGCGCTCAGCGTGGGCGTCGCGCACCGCGACCCCGCGACCGACGACGGGGGAGCGCCGCCGAAGGCGCTCTGACCCTCAGCCGGCGACGCGCGCGCCCAGGCCGTCGCGACGCAGCACGGCGGCCAGCGCGAGCTCGAGCCGCGACCCGCGCTCGAGGTCGTCGGCCGTGGTCGCGTGCACCTGGTCGAGCGGGGCGGCGCCCTCGGCGTCGTGCAGGCGCAGCACGCCGGACGCGAGGTCGGCGGTCTCCTGCGGGGTCAGGCCGGTGAAGGCCTGCCGCAGGTCGGGCAGCGCCGCGACGAACGTCTCGGCGTCCCAGCCGCGGACGAGCCCGTCCAGGCCCTCGAGCAGCGCAGGCACCCGCAGCACCAGCTCGGGGGCGGCGGCCATCAGCCCGCCGAGGAAGCGCACCGCCTCGGTCGGTGTGGCGCCCGGGCCGAAGCGGGCGACCACCTGGTCGGTCAGGCGCTCCTCGTCGTGCACGCCCTCGACGAACAGCAGGGCGGACGCGGCTCCGGCGACGCCCGGCACCGTCGCGGCGTCGTCGGCGAGCCGGTGCAGCACCTCGACCAGCGTGCCGTCGACGAGCTCGGGGTCGATCTCGGCGAGCACCCGGCCGAGCTCGCGGGCCGACAGCAGCCGCTTCACCGCGGCCGGCTCGTCGGCGGCCGCGGCGCCGCCGACGCCCGGCAGGAGGAAGAGCACGCCGGGCCACACCCGGGTCAGCAGCGAGGCCAGCTGCGGGTCGCCCTGCACCCCCAGCGGCTCGCGCGCCCGCCACAGCGTGGCCAGCCGGTGCCCGCACTCCAGCACGGACGCGAGGGAGGGGTCGTCGTCGAGGTGGCGGCGCAGCAGGGTGAGCAGCGCCGGCAGCCGCTCGTGCAGCCCGACCAGGCACGCCCGCACCACCAGCGCCACGACCGCCGCGGCGCTGCGCCCCCGGCCCTGCTCCGACAGCGCGGCCTCCTCGCGCTGCAGCCGGGCCAGGCAGGCCGACTGCACGTCGGCGCCGTCGGTCGACACCTCGATCAGGTGCGCCTCGACCGAGGGGGTCCAGGCCGCGACCCACTCCTCGAACAGCAGGTCCTGGCGGCCGCCGCCGACGAAGTCGGGACCGCTGCGCCACTGCGCCAGCCCGGCGCCGAGGTACGACATCGCGTGCAGGAAACGGCTCCGGTCGCGGTGCCGCTCCTTGCGGTACAGGTCGAGCCGCACGGTGCGCGGCGTGCTGTCGTCGAGCCGCACACCCGCCGCACGGGCGCGGCGGCGGGCGTCCTCGACCAGGGGCGGCGACCCGGCGGACGGCGGCACGTCGCCGACCGCGGTCCCACCCAGCAGCACGGCGAGGTCGCCGAGCAGCCCGCGGGTGCCGTCGTCGACGGCGCCCTTCACGAAGCAGGAGCGGGCGGCGTCGACGACGTCCTGGCGTCCGGGGCCGGGGTTGCCGCGCAGGGCGGCCAGCCGCGCCGCCTGGGCGACCGCCGCCTGCACGTGCGCGGTCGACAACGGGTCGGCGCGGTCGTGCTCGCGGGTCGAGCGCGCGAGCCGGGTGAGCACCGACAGCGCGGACGCACCGAGCGGGTCGGGGTCGCCGTCCTCGGTGCGCTCCCAGACCTGCTGGTACCAGCCGGGGCTCGGCATCCCGGACGCGTAGCCACCGAGCGCGTCGAGCTGGGCGAAGCCGTAGCGGATCAGCCAGGAGTCGTCGTGCCGCTTCACCGCTCGCGGGCGTCGGGCCGTGCGCCACGACCGCACCAGCTCGAGGGTGTGGAACCCGCCGGTGACCACGACCACGGGGCCCTCGACCTCCTGCCGCCAGCGCCGGACGTGCGCGGCCATCACCCGCTCGCGCGGCAGCGAGTTCTCGGCTTCGAGCACCTGGGGCTCGTAGTCGAGGCGGGCCATCGCGCACCAGGCGAAGACGTCGTGGAAGAACCCGCGCCAGTCGTCGGCGGGGTCGCGGTCGCGCAGCTCGAACAGCCGGTCCCACAGGTCGTGGTGGTCGGCGCAGCCCAGCCGGTCGGCCATCGCCTGCACGTAGTCGCTGTGGGCGAGGTAGCGCTCCTCGACCATCGCGGGCGAACCCGGGTCGTCGACCTCCAGCTCGTCGTCGGGCGCGTCGTCGGGGACCTCGCCGGGGTCGGCGTCCGGCTCGGGAGGCGCTGCGTCCGAGGGGGTCTCGCGCGGCGGGCGGGTGCGGTGCCAGGCCTGGTCGGCCCACGGCATGTCGACGAGCGCGAGTCGTGCGCCGAGCGCGGCGCCCTCGCGCAGCGCCACCCACTCGGGGCTGTAGTCGCACAGCGGGTAGAACGACGACCTCACCGACGCGGCGCGCCGGCTCTGCGCCAGCATCGCCACCGGCGCGCGGGTCTGCTCGTCGACGACGAGCGGCACCAGGTGGTCGAGGTCGGCGGGCCCCTCGACGAGCACCGCCGCGGGGCGCACCTCGCGCAGCAGCGACCGCAGCGCCCGCGCGCAGCCCGGGCTGTGGTGCCGGACGGGCACGAACCACACGTCGTCGGCGCCGCCGAGCAGCTCGGCCGCGGCGTCGCGGACGACGTCCGGCAGCTCGGTCGTCGACGTGGCGTCCGTCGCGTCCGACGTGGTCACTGCCAGAGCCCGCGCGCCGCCTCGTGGAACGCCTTCCAGCGGGCGTCGCGCCGGGCGCGCTCGCGCACGACCGTGTCGAAGTAGTGCCGTACCCGCTTGGCGTCGTCGGCGCTGTCCTTGAGCACCACGCCGTGCAGCTGCTGGGCCACCTCGCGCGGGGTGAGCGTCCCGTCGCCGAGGTGGCGGGCCTGCAGCGCCGCGGCGTGCGCGACGTTCACCGCCTCGGCGGTCGACATCACGGTGTCGAGCGAGCGGATCGCGGTGCCGTCGGCGGTGCGACCGGCCCGCAGCTCCTGGAACGTGGTGACCAGCAGCGACACCACCTCGCGCGGCACGGTCACCGGGTGCGGCGACGACGCCAGCTCGCGGGTCACCTGGGCGGTGACGAGCTCCACCTCGAAGTCGTGGTCGGCGATCGGCCGCACCGTCTCGAAGTTGAACCGCCGCTTCAGCGCCGACGACATCTCGTTGACGCCGCGGTCGCGCAGGTTCGCCGTCGCGATGACGTTGAACCCCCGCCGTGCCAGCAGCCGCGCGCCGGCCGGGTCGGTGCGGGTGAGCTCGGGCACCATCAGCTGCTTGTCGCTCATCAGCGAGATGAGCACGTCCTGGATCTCCGGTGGGCAGCGGGTGATCTCCTCGACGCGGACGAGGCGCCCCTCGCTCATCGCCCGGTGCACCGGCGAGGGCACCAGCGCCCGCGGCGTAGGTCCTTCGGCGAGCAGCAGCGCGTAGTTCCAGCTGTAGGTGAGCTGGTCCTCGGTGGTGCCTGCCGTGCCCTGCACCGTCAGGCCCGAGTCGCCGCTGATCGCCGCCGCGAGCAGCTCGGACAGCAGCGACTTCGCCGTGCCCGGCTCGCCGACGAGCATCAGGCCCTGGTGGCCCATCAGCGTGACGACGGCGCGGTCGACGAGCGGGTCGTCGCCGTAGAACTTGCGGGTGACGCCGAGGGCGGCGTCGCCCAGGACGAACCGGCGGACGGCCCGTGGCGACAGGTGCCACCCAGGCGGACGCGGGTCGGCGTCGGCCTCGGCCAGGCGCGCCAGCTCGTCGGCGAACCGCGTCTCCGGCGGCAGCCGGACCGCGCCGTCGTCGGCCTCGACCGGCACGGGGGTCTCGCTCACCACGCGGTCACCTTCTCCCACTGGGGGTCGAACGCACCGGCGGCGGCGACGGCGCGGTAGTCGGCGTACGTCTCCGCGAGCAGCACCCGCGGCACCTCCTCGAGCGGACGGGAGCGCGCGTTCCAGGACCGCGACCGGGTGTCCTCGAACACCAGCGTCTTCACTGCGGCGGCGATGTTCTCCTCCGGCAGCGTGCTGCCGGTGAACTCGACCACGGCGCGCAGCCCGGTGCTGTCGAAGTCCTTGAAGTAGCGGTAGAACCAGCCGCCGTCCTCGGCCTGGTCGCGCTGGTAGCCGCGCTTGGTGAGTGCGCCGCGGATGGTGAACGTGTCGGTGACCCAGCCGAGGTGGTCGTCGACGACGTGCACCGGCTCGTTCCGCTCCGACCGCAGCACGACGTCGGGCGGCAGGTTGCCGAGCTGGTCGAAGAGGGGAGCCACCCGGTAGTCGCGCAGGTGCGCGCGCCACGCCTCGCGCTCGTCGGCGTCGAGCAGCGACCCGTGCGCCAGGCGCACCCGGTGGTCGGCGGGCAGCTCGACCTCGTCGTCGTCGGGGTCGAGCAGGCTGCCGTCGTCGGCGGGACGGAACGCCTTGTGCGCGAACCCGTCCGAACCCTCCGGTCCGAGGTCGAGCCACACCAGGCGCTGCACGAGCCGGCCGGCGAGCGGGTGGGCGCGCAGGAACTCGTCCCAGTCGGCGGCCGGCCAGGTGCGGTCGGTGCACATCGCCTCGTACAGGCGGGAGGTCTGCAGGTCGACGACCTGCTTCACCTCCTTCTTGTGCGCGGTGAGCTCCTTCTTCGCCTCCGTCGCCGCCTCGGCGTCGTCGTCCTGGCGCGGCGCCGGCAGCGCCTTGAGCACCTTGCCGTCGGGGCTGCGCAGCACCGGCTTGAGCGCGGTGTCGAGCGTGACCGAGAACCTCCGCGGGCCGTACGACAGCTCGAGCGTGCCGGACTCGTCCAGCCCCGCGGTGGGGATGGTGCGGTCGGCGAGCTGGTCCTGGCTCCAGCCGCGGCGCTCGGCGATCGCCTCGACGTGCGCGAGCGCCCGCTCCTGCACCGACCTGGTGCGGTACCGCCGCGAGATGCTCAGCAGCAGCTGGATGACCGCGGGGTCGTCGCTGCCGGACAGGCCGTCGAGCAGCGCCTCGACCTGGGCGCGGCGCTGGTAGTGGTCGCGGGTGTACTGGCGCACCACCTCGACCGCGGCGGGGCCCGGTGCGCCGGCGGTCAGCGCCAGCACCCCCTTGGCCGCGATCGCGCTGCCGAGGTACTCGCCGAGCTTCTCGGCCCGCGCGGCCGCCACGCACTGCTCGAGGGTCTTGTCGTACATCGACTCGTAGAACGCGCGCTGCTCGGCGCTCATCCGGGACGCCTGGGGTCCGGTGCGGGCGTTCTGCAGGTACTGCTGGTACTGCGCGTGCCGACGCGGTCCCTCGGCGGCGGCGTGGGCCTCGGCCTCGTCGTGGCTGGGGTGCCGGGTGTCCTGCGCGACGAACTCGCGCAGCACCGTCTCGCCGAGCGCGGCGCGGCTCGGTGCGTCGAGCAGCCCGAGGTAGCGGGTCAGCAGCGCGTTGCCGGCCGGCTCCTTCAGCTTGCCGGCGAGCACGACCCACCACCGCAGCACGTCGGGCTCGACCTCGGCGCCGTCGGCCCAGCGAGCCGGGGGCAGCCGGTCGAACGGGAACCAGGTCAGGGCCGCCGGCACCTTGGCGCGCAGGCCCTTGCGCGCCTCGGCGAGGAGGGTGGCGGGGGACAGGTCGCCGGAGATGTCGTCGCCCAGCGCCTCGAGGGCGGTGAGCAGGGCGGCGCGCACGGTCTCGCGCCTCTCGCCTGCGAGGACGCGCCGCAGCACGGGCACGGACGCGGGGTCGCCGAGCCGCCCGAGCCACGCCGCCGCCTCGACCCGCACCTCGCTCTGCCCGTGCGAGAGCGACTCGGCGACGCGTGCGCCGATGTCGGGGAGCGCGGACAGCGCCTGCTGCGCGGCGGCGCGGTGCGTGCGGCCCTGGCCGAGCGCGAGCTCGGTGAGACGGGGCACCCAGCGGGACGGCAGCACCGGGAACGTGGCGAGCACCCGCAGCGTCTCGCCGACGTCGACCGGGTACCAGCGGCTCTGCTCGCTCAGCGTGTCGGCGGACAGACCCAGGCCCTGGTCGACGAGCTCGGGGTGCTCGGCGAAGAAGGGCCAGACCCGGTCGGCCGGCAGCTGGTCGACGGGGGTGGCGCCGTACCAGCTGCGCAGGAGCGAGGCACGGCCCACGGCGGCCACGCCCTCGTCGCCCGGGAAGACGGCGGCGACCGCCCGCAGGTCGATCGAGCCCTCCGGCCGGCCGAGCAACCACTGCTGGAACCCGCCGTCGTGCCAGAACGCCGCGCCCGGCCGGCTGGCCGCGACCCAACGCACCTGGTGGGCGGCCGTGAACGCCGGCAGCTCCTGCAGGCGCCAGCGGTGCTCGACCACCTGCACCAGCCGGCGCAGCCGCTCGACCTTCACCGAGGACGCCGGGCGCGTGCCGTCGACGATCGCGACGACCTGCCGCAGCTCGCCGTCGCCGACCTTGCGCAGCTCGGCGAGACGCCTTGCCGCCCAGTCGTACCGGTGCTTCGAGGTGCGGTTGCGCTCCTCCTCGCGCAGCGCCTCCTGCTCGGCGTCCCGGACGCAGTCGGCCAGGTTGCGCCGCAGCGCCTCGACCCCCGCCTCACCGAGCGGCTCGTCGGTGAACCGCTCGTAAGGCGGGGGTTCCGGGAGCGCGGTGTCGGCGGTGGTGCTCGCCACGAGCGCCGCGGTCGCCTCGCGGACGGCCTGCAGCACCGGCTTGCTGGTCTCGGTGCGCTCGGCCTCCTGCAGCGGCGCGAGGGCGACCTCGCCGGGGAAGCGGGCGAGCAGGCGCGCGGCCTGGGTGCGCTCGGACGTCGTGCCCTCGCGCAGCAACCCCACCAGCAGGTCGACGCGCTGCTGCTCGGGCACCAGGCCGAGGTGGGTCGCGGCGGCGTCGCGCGCCTGCTTGCTCGCGTCGACGGCCAGCCGCACCAGCACGGGCGCGAACTCGCGGGCCAGGGCCGCGTCGGCGCCGAGCCGCTGCACCAGCGCCACGCGACCGGTGGCCGACAGCGCGGCCGGCAGCTCGCCGACCTGCGCGGGGTGCCGCCGCAGGTAGTCGGCGGTCGCCGGGGATGACACGAGCGGGGCGAGGTGGCCCTGGTAGTAGGAGTCGATGCCCTTGCGCTCGAAGCCGATCCGCAGCACCAGCGCGGGGTCGGGCCGGTCGTCGGCGGCCAGCAGCGCGTCGACCAGGTGCAGGTGCGCACCGGGCACCCGCGGGGTCTGCCGGTGGCCGGTGCCCTCGTGGGCACCGAAGACCATGTCGTTGACGAGCGCCTGGAGCCACGTCGGCGCGCCCGCCCCGGGGTCGTCGACGTCGCCCGGCGCGACCGCGGCCGCGAGCACCTTGCCGAGCCGCACCAGCACCTCGATCGTCACCCCGCCGGGGTGCTCGACCGGCAGGCCGGTCCACAACGCCGCGCGGGCCACGAGACTCGCCTGCGCCGCCGTGGCGACGGGCTTCGACGTCCCGTGCACGTGGTAGTGCCAGCGCAGGCGCCCCGGCCGGCCGAGGACCGCGGCGGGCGTGGGCGTCCCGGTCACCCGCGGGAGGTGCAGCAGCACCTCGGGGTCGGTGCCGTCCAGGACGAACCGGGTCGCGCGGCCGGCCAGCCCGCGCTCGGCGAGGTCGAGCGGCGCCAGCGCCTCGCGCACGCGATCCGCGACGGGGTCCTGCCCACCGCCCAGCAGCCGTCCGATGATGCCCACGCGTCCCCCTCGTCGTCCCTGTCCCGTCCGGGATCCCCCTGCTCGCGATTGTGTCAGCGGCCACCGTCGGTCGGCAGGCCGTCGAGCGCACGCACCACCGCGAGGGTGTGCGCGAGCGAGAGCAGCCCGCCGGGCGAGGGGCGGTGCTCGTACGCCCGGACGGCGGCGGCGGGCGTCGCCAGCCCGACGGCGTCGAGGTCGCGGGCGGCCCGCCGCAGCACCTCGCGCTGCCCGGTCGTGACGTCGGGCCGGCCGGTGGCCGCCTGCGTCTCGAGCACCTCGGCCACCGGTGCCAGCAGCCGCGCCACCCCGGTCGGCGCCGCGACCTGCCGCTGCTCGACCCCCGCCCGCCGGGCCTGCAGCAGCCGCAGGATGCGGCCGGCGAGCGGCGAGCGGCGTTCCGGCTCGCGCGCGACGTCGAGTGCCACCACCTGCAGCGTCCGTCCGCCCGCGCGCCCGGGCGCCTCGCGCAGCACCGCGACCGGCACGAGCGTCGTGCCCGCCCCGACCTGGTCGACCTGGACGAGGACGGCCACGGGTGCGGCGTCGGCGGCGACCACCCGCACCAGCTGCTCCATCCGGTGGTGGGTGCCGGGTCCGACCGGGACGGTCAGCCGCAGCGTGCGCCCGGCGGCGTCCTCGACGACCCAGACCAGCTGCTGCGCGATCTCGTCCAGGGCGGGCGAGCGGGTGACGGCGGGCCGCAGCAGGATCGCGTCCGAGGACCCGCCGGTGAGCCCGGCGCGGGCCCGCAGGTCGTCGGCGACGGCGTCCCAGTCGGCCGTCCCGACCGCCGCCAGGCGCGGGTCGTCGGCGGCCCAGACCGGGCCGGGGCGCGCGCGGGTGCCGCCACCCACGGCCACGCGGCCGTCGTCGGACAGCCGCGGACGCTCGAGCACCCAGCTGCGCTCGAGGAAGCGGGCGGGTGACGTCGCCCCCGGCCACAGCGCCCCGGCGGCCACGACGGTGGCGAGGGTGAACGAGGGGTCGCGGCCGTCGGGACGCGCGAGCACCGCCTGCACCACCCGGCCCTCGTCGAGGTCCCACGACGAGAGGGTGAGCCCGCGCGCCCCGCCCCGGGTCGTCCACCAGTGCAGGCCGAGCGGCAGCAGGTGCAGCTCGGTGCCCTCGTCGAAGTCGCGGCGCAGCCGGCCCTCGAGGGCGCGTCGGACGGTCGGGTCGCCGCCCCCGTCGGCGGTGGCGCGCAGCGCGTCGACGAGGGCGTGGGTGCGGGCCAGCGCCGCCACGGCGTCGCCGACGTCGGCGCGGTGGTCGCGCCGCTCGAGCAGCGCCAGCGTGCCCGCGACGCCGCGCAGCTGTCCGGCCATCCGCGGCAGACCCGAGGTGCGGGCCGAGACCGTCTGCGCCTGCAGGCGTTCGGTGCTCGACGAGGTGAGGTGCGAGAGCCCGGTGGCGACGAGGTGGTGCAGCGTGGCCTCGACCGCGTCGAGCAGCGGGCCGGTGTCGGCGGGTGCCGCGGACGAGGCCGCCACGGCGCCGGGCCAGGGGAGCGGGACGCCGTGCTCGGCGCGCAGGGCCGCCAGGGCCAGCAGGTGCACGGCAGGCCGCCGGCGCTCGGGCAGGTCGGACACCATGCCGCCGAACCCGGCGCCCGCGACCCACCGGCAGGTCGACCCCAACGCGGTGAGGTCGAGGACGAGGACCCCGCCGGTGACCTCCCACCGCAACCCGGGGTCGTCGGCGGCCGCCGCCTCGCGCACGGCCGCCGCACCCGCCTCCTTCAGCAGCGCCTGCGGGTCGAGCGCGAGCGCCTCGGCGAGCGGGTCCGGCGGCGGTGCGTCCGGCTGCTCGTCCTCGGCGACGGCGTCGTCGTGGGCGTCGTCGTCGTGGGACGTGTTGTCGCGCAACCACATCACCGCGGCGAGCACGTGCTTGCAGGTGCCGGCAGCCGGGCACCCGCACCGCGCGGACGCCGGGCCCCCGGCGTCGAGCGCCACCGTCGTCCCGTCGACGTCGAGCGTGGCGGCGTCGGCCTCCGCGGATGCGAGCGACACCCGGCCGGCGGCGACGTCCTTGGCGGCCCGGCGCACCGGCCCGGCCCCGGCGAGCGCCTCGAGCGTGCCGTCGTCGTAGGCCGCGTACGTCGCCATCCAGCGCCGCAGCTCGCTCACCCGCGTCCGCCCATGACGTCGGCGAGCCAGCGGGCGAAGTGCACGGGCGTGAGGGCCGCGACCTGCATGCCGCGGTCGGCCAGGCGCTGCGCCATCTGCGTGTCGTACGCCGGGGCGGCGGCGTCGTCGAGCGCGGCCAGGCCGAGCATCGTCACCTGCGCGCTCGCCAGCCGCTCGACCGCCTGCAGCAGCACGGAGGGCGCGCCGCCCTCCATGAAGTCGCTGAGCAGCACCAGCACCGTGCGGCGCGGGTTGCGCACCAGGCCCTCGCAGTATGTCACGGCCTTGCCGATGTCGGTGCCGCCGCCGAGCTGCACGGTGAGCAGCACCTCGACCGGGTCGGCAGCGAGGTGGCTGAGGTCGACCACGCTGGTGTCGAAGACGACGAGCGAGACCCGCACCCCGGGAAGCGAGCTCATGATCCCGGCGAGCACCGCGCTGTGCAGCACCGAGCCCACCATCGAGCCGCTCTGGTCGACGCAGAGCACGACGTCCCACGGCAGCTGGCGCTTCACCCGGGAGTGGAAGTACGGGCGGTCGATGACGAGCCGCCCGCTCTCGGGGTCGTAGTTGCGCAGGTTCTCGCGCACGGTGCGGCGCGCGTCGAAGTTGCGCGCGCTGGGGACGGGGGAGCGGCGGTTGCGGTCGCGCCGCCCGTGCAGCGCCCGCACGACGTCGTCGCGGAGACGCCTGGTGATGTCGTCGACGACGCGGGCGATCACCTCGCGGACGGCGTCGCGCATCCCGGCCGACAGCCGGCCGCGGACGGTGAGCAGCGCCTTGCCGAGCTCGGGGGTGGCGTCGACCGACCGCAGCGCCTCCGGGTCCTCGAGCAGCTCGGTGAGCCCGTACCGCTCGATCGCCTGGGCCTGGACCCGCTCGTAGACCTCCTGCGGGAACAGCGCCCGGGTGCGCGACAGCCAGTCGAGCGCGCGCAGCCGGCTCGGGTCGAGGGAGGCGCCGCGCGGGCCGTCGCCCTCGGCCAGACCGCGTCCCTGGTACTCGCGGTCGTAGAGGTAGGCGAGGGCCTGGTCGAGCTGCAGGTCACCGCGCCCGAACTGCGCCTCGTGCAGCGTCGACGCCGAATAGCGCCCCAGCACCAGGCGCCACCGCCTGAGCGCCTCGGGGTCGTCTGCTCGCTGGCGCTCGCGCGGCCCCGGCTCCACAGAGGGTCGCCCCCTCCCACCTCGACCCGGTCGCTGCGCTCCCTCGCTCGGCGCGCCGGGGTCGACCGGAGCCGGGACCGTGTCGTCCGCCCCCCGGCGCTCTTCGTCCCCCGTGGTCACACCGTCATCGTCGCAGCCGGCACCGACGCGTGGACGGTCATCGCGGCGGCAGGCCCAGGTCGTCGGCGAGCACCGCGAGGTGCCGCTCGAACAGCGCCTGCGGGTCGCCGAGGCCGTCCGGGCCGTACTGGCCGAACACCTCGAAGCCGACCGCCCCGAACAGCGCGGCCCAGACCAGCAGCCCGCGGGCCAGCGCGGCGTCCGGCACGTCGAGCCCGGTCTCGTCGCGCACCGACTGGAGCCCGGCGGCCAGCGCAGCCTGCGGCGGCGGGTCGTCGGGCACGCCGAGCGCGCCGGCGGCGTGGGCGTCCGCGACGATGCGCTGCAGCGCGAACGGCACCCGCGTCCCCGGGACGGTGGTGCGCTCGGCGGGCGCGCGGTAGCCGGGCACCGGACCGCCGAACAGCAGCGCGTACCGGGCCGGTTCGTCCAGCGCCCACGTCCGCACGGCACGGCCGAGGGTGACGAACCGGTCGCGGAACGCGTCGTCCGGCACGCTCGCCAGTGCGGCGTCCACTGCGTCACCGAGCTCGTCGTAGGCGTCGACGAGCAGCAGGGTCAGCAGCTCGTCGCGGCTCGCGACGTACCGGTACACCGCGGACGACACGACCCCCAGGTCGCGGGCGACGGCCCGCAGCGACAGCGCGGCGGCCCCCTGCGTCGCCAGGTGCTCGCGGCCGATCCGGGTGATCTCGTCCAGGGTGCGGGCCCGGGCGCGGGCGCGGGGCGTCTCGGTGGGCACGGAGCCATCCTCGCCGATCGCGAGAGCGGTGACAACAACTGCGAGCACTGCTCTTGCTTTCTGTGACGCAGCGTGCGAGAGTCGTCGCGTTCCGAGAGCACTGCTCTCACTTCTCGCCGGGAGGCTGCCATGTCCACCGTCCACGTCGTCACCGGAGCAGGTCCGGTCGGCACCACCGTCGCGCTGCAGCTCGCCGAGGCGGGCCACCGGGTGCGGCTGCTCACCCGCTCCGGCAGCGGGCCCGACCACCGTCTCGTCGACCGTCGGCGCGCCGACGTGTCGCAGCCGGAGCAGCTGGCGCCCCACCTGGACGGCGCGGTCGCCGTCCACCACTGCGTGCACGCCTCGCGGTACGAGGCGCGCACCTGGTGGGCCGAGCTGCCGCGCACCGAGCAGGCCGTGCTCGAGGCCGCCGGTCGCGTCGGTGCGGTCGTGGTCTTCCCCGAGAGCCTCTACGCCTACGGCCGGGTCGACGGGCCGATGACCGAGGACACCCCGCGCGAGGCGACCTGGGGCAAGGCGGCCGTCCGGGTCGCGCTGCTGCGGGCGCGGGCCGCGTCACCGACGGCGACCGTCAGCGTCGTCGCGTCCGACTTCGTCGGCCCGCACGTGCGCACCGCGCACGCCGGCGAGCGGATGGTGCGGCCGGTGCTGGCCGGCGGGACGGTGCGCGTGGTCGGCAGCCTCGACCAGCCGCACTCGTTCACCTACGTCCCCGACCTGGCCGCGGCGATGGTGCGGTCCGCCGCCGACCCGGCGCTGCACGACCGGGTCCTGCACGCGCCCACGGCGCCGCCCGTCACCCAGCGCGAGCTGGTGACCGCGATGGCGTCGGCCGCCGGCGTGCCGGTGGCGCGGCTCGGGACGATCCCCGTCGGCGCGCTGCGCGCCGTCGGGCTGGTGCACCGCGGCACCCGCGAGATGGCCGAGATGGGGTACCAGTTCGACCGTCCGTTCGTGATGGACTCCTCGCGCAGCGAGGCAGAGGTCGGCCTGGCCCCCACGCCGCTCGACGTCGCCGCCAAGGAGACCGTCGGCTGGTGGCGCGCGCAGGGTGGTGCGGCGTGACCGCGCTGCCGATGTGGGCGCCCGCGGCCGCCTGGGCCGTGCCGGTCATGGTGGTCGGCGGTTTCGCGATGCTCGCGGTGGCACCGCTCGCGACGCTCGCCGTCACGGTGCTGCGCCGTTCGCGCGACGTCCCGCTGCGGGGTGCGGCGCTCGCCCTCGCGGCGGTCTACGGGTCGGGACTCGTCGTGTGGGCGCTGCGCGACGACCCCGCGCCGAGCCTCACCAAGGACCTGCACCCGCTGCACGCCGCCGCGGTCGTCGTGGCCGGCACCGTCGTGGTGGTGCTGGTGCACCTGCAGGGCAGGCGTCAGCTGAGCCGCTCGTAGACGATCGCCATGCCCTGGCCGCCGCCGACGCACATCGTCTCGAGGCCGAGCTGGCCGTCGCGGGCCTGCAGGCCGTTCAGCAGGGTCGTGGTGATGCGGGCGCCGGTGGAGCCGAAGGGGTGGCCGAGGGCGATCGCGCCGCCGTGCACGTTCAGCCGGTCGTACGGGATGCCGAGCTGGTCGGCGCTCGGCAGCACCTGCGCCGCGAAGGCCTCGTTGATCTCGAACAGGTCGATGTCGGCGACGGTCATGCCGGCGCGGTCGAGGGCCTGCCTCGTCGCCTCGACCGGCCCGAGCCCCATCACCTCGGGCGACAGCGCGGTGACGCCGGTCGACACGACGCGGGCGAGCGGCGTCAGACCCAGCTCCGCGGCGCGGGTGTCGCTCATCACGACGAGGGCGGCGGCGCCGTCGTTGAGGGGGCACGCGTTGCCGGCGGTGACGGTCCCGTCCGGGCGGAACACGGGCTTCAGCCCGCTGACGCCCTCGAGCGTCACGCCCGGGCGGGGGCAGTCGTCGACCTCGACGACGCGGCCGTCGGGCAGCGTCACCGGCGTGATCTCGCGGGCGAAGAAGCCGTCGGCGACGGCCTTCTCGGCGCGGTTCTGCGACTCGACGCCCCACTCGTCCTGCGCCTGCCGGCTCACGCCGAGCGAGGTGGCAACGTTCTCGGCGGTCTGGCCCATCGCGATGTACACGTCGGGCAGCAGCCCCTGCTCACGCGGGTCGGTCCAGGTCGCGTTGCTCTCGGCGGTCGCGCGGGTGCGCGCCTGCGCCTCGGCGAACCGCGGGTTCTGGACGTCGCCCGCGCCCTCGCCGGCGCCCTTCCAGTCGGCGTAGCGCGAGACGCACTCGACGCCCGCCGAGACGAAGACCTCGCCCTCGCCCGCCTTGATCGCGTGGAACGCCATCCGCGTGGTCTGCACCGACGACGCGCAGAACCGGTTGATCGTCGCGCCGGGCACGTGGTCGAGGTCGGCGAGCACCGCGACGACGCGCGCCATGTTGAACCCCTGCTCGCCGGACGGCTCCGCGCAGCCGAGGTACAGGTCCTCGACGAGCGCGGGGTCCAGGCCGGGCACCTTCTCGAGCGCGGCCCGCACGACGCCGGCCGCCAGGTCGTCCGGGCGGACGTCGACCAGGGACCCCTTGAAGGCGCGCCCGATCGGGGTGCGGGCGGTGCTGACGATGACGGCCTCGGGCACGGGAGCTCTCCTTCGGGCGGGGCGCTGGGCTGGGGCCGAGCCTACGCGCGGGTAACAACCGCCGTCCGCCCCGCCTGGCGTGACCGTCGGCACAACGCACCCGGCGCCGACACACATCGTTCGTGGTCGGCACACCCGCTCGAGCACGTGTGCCGAGCGCGCAAGGTGTGTGCGGGGCGGGTTGGTCGGACCCGCTGCCGCACGACGCCGGCGGCGAAAGGCTGCACGGCCCGACCCCTCACAGGGGGGTCCTGCGCCGTGCCCTTCCGTGCGCGCGTCCCGGTCGGGGACGATGCGGCCTGTGAGCGACGTGCCGTTCCTCGACCTGGCCGACCCGGCGTTCGACGTCACCTCGGACGTCGTGCACCGGGCCCGCGACGACCACTGGTTCGTCCGGACGCCGTACGGGCACGCGGTGCTGCGGTACGAGCAGGGGACCGCGCTGCTGCGCGACCGCCGGTTCCAGCAGGGCAACGCCCGGTGGCCCGCCCAGAACGGCGTGCACGGCGGGCCGTTCGCGACCTGGTGGGCGGAGACGCTGCTCAGCCTGGAGGGGGACGACCACCTGCGGCTGCGCCGGCTGCTGAGCCCGGCGTTCCGCAGCCGGGCTATCGAGGCGCTGCGGCCGCGGTTCCAGGCGCTGGCGGACGAGCTCGTCGACGCCTTCGCGCCGCGCGGACGGGTCGAGCTCGTGAAGGAGTTCGCCGAGCCCTACTCGTCGCGCATCCTCTGCGTGCTGCTCGGGCTGCCCGAGGACGAGTGGGAGCAGGTGGCCCACTGGGCCGACGACCTCGGGAAGTCGTTCGGCATCAACCTGCGCGCCGACCTGCCGCGCATCGAGGCGGCGCTCGAGGGGCTCACCGGGTACGTCGACGCCGTCGTCGCCGACCGCCGCGCCCACCCCCGCGACGACCTCGTCACCACCCTGCTCAGAGCGCACGAGGACGACGACACCCTCACCGCCCGCGAGCTCAGCGTCGGGCTGGTCTTCCTCGCCTTCGCGGGCATGGAGACGACCCGCAACCAGATCACGCTCGCCGTGCAGACGCTGCTGCGCCACCCCGACCAGTGGGCGCTGCTCGCGGAGCGTCCCGAGCTCGGCCCCAACGCGGTCGAGGAGGTGATGCGGGTCAACCCGACCGTCACCTGGGTGACGCGCGAGGCGGTCGACGACGTCGACTTCTTCGGGCTCCGGGTCCCGAAGGGCGGCATCGTGCAGGTGCTCTCGCACGCCGCGGGCACCGACCCGCGCTCGGTCGAGGGCGACCCGGGCTTCGACATCACCGCAGAGCGCCCGCCGCACAGCGGTTTCGGCGGTGGCGTGCACCACTGCCTCGGCCACTTCGTCGCCCGCGTCGACATGAGCGTCGCGCTGCCGCTGCTCGCCCGGCGGATGCCGGACGCCCGTCCCGACGGCCCGGGGGAGTGGCTGCCGGTGTCCGGCAACACCGGGGCGGTGCGGTTCCCCCTGCTGTTCAGTCCTTCTTGCTGACGACCGGACGTCCGAGCGCGAGCGGCGTGCGACGTCGGCGCAGCAGCATCGCCCAGCGTCCGAGCGGCCCGCGCACGGCGCCGCCGACGCGCGCCGGCCGCACCTCGGTGCCGGCGTCGGACGCCGCCTGCACGGCGGCCTCGGCCAGCGACGTGACGCCCTCGCCGCGCCCGGTCTCGGGCGGGCGCTCGGCGCCGCCGTCGGGCCAGTGGCCGAGCGCGGCGCACACCGACGGCAGCAGGACCGACGCCATCCGCGCGTACCCGGCCGGGGACGGGTGGAACCGGTCGGCGCTGAACATCTCGCCCGGACGGGCGGCGAACTCGGGCCCGAGGACGTCGCCCAGCGAGACGGTGCGCCCACCGGCGCCGACGACCGCGATCGTCTGCGCCGCGGCCATCTGGCGCGACAGCCGCCGTCCGAGCGAGCGCAGGGGCTGGGCGACGGGCTCGAGCGTCCCGAGGTCGGGGCAGGTGCCGACGACGACCTCGGCACCGGCCTCGCGCAGGCGCTCGACGGCGGTGGTGAGCTCGCGCACGGCGTCTCCGGGACGCACCCGGTGGGTCACGTCGTTCGCGCCGATGACGACCACGGCGGCGTCGGGCCGGTAGCCGTCGAGGAGCAGGCGGTCGACCTGCGGCTCGAGCCCGGACGAGAGCGCGCCGACCACCGACACGTTCGTCAGCCGCACCGGACGTCCCGACACCGCGGCCAGCCCGGTCGCCAGGATCGCCGACGGCGTCTCCTCGGCGGTCGTGCAGCCCAGGCCCGCGGCGCCGGAGTCACCGAGCACCGCCAGCTCCAGCGGCTCGCCCGGGCCGTGACCGTAGACGCCGTCGGTGGGCAGCCCCTCGAGCCCGAACGGCTGCCCGATCAGGCGTCGCGCGAGGCGCGCCTCGCCGACCAGCACGCCCACGCCGGCCAGGCCCAGCAGCCCCAGACCGCCGCCCCCGTACGCCGCGGCCGCGGCGATGCGCCGCGCCCTCCCCGTCCTCGACACCCCTCCACGGTAGCCACCCGCCCACGGCGGCCCCACTGCGATAGGGAAAACCCTTGCGGTCGCAGGGTCGTCGAGGGTTTACGCGGTGCCGCGGGCGTGCCCAGGATGGGCGATCCGTCCGGTTCCACGACCTCGGAGGTCGCCGTGAGGCACCCGTCCCGCACCCTCTGGTCCGCCGCCGCGGCCGCGATCGTGCTCCCGCTGCTGGCCGTCGTGCCGTCCGAGGCGGTGCAGCCGTCGGCAGCACCCGCGGCGGTGGAGGCGTCGACGACCACCTACCTGGTCGACGGCGTCCGAGACCGCGCCGCCCGCTCGGCCGTCGCGGCCACCGGCGCCGCGCTCGTCGACGTCCAGGACCACGGTCGGGTGCTGGTGACCGCGACACCCGCGGAGGCGCAGGCGATCCGTGCCGCGGGCTACGCGGTCAGCGACGCCGAGTCGGTCACCCAGGTGCCGCGCACGTCCGGGCGGGTGGGCACGAACGACTTCCCGGTGCAGGACTCGGCGTACCACACCTACGCCGAGATGAGCTCCGAGCTCGCGGCGGTCGCGAGCGCGAACCCCTCGATCGTGAGCCGCCGTTCGGTGGGCCGCTCGTACGAGGGCCGCGAGCTCTGGACGGCGAAGATCAGCGACAACGTGGGGACCGACGAGAACGAGCCCGAGGTGCTGTTCACCTGCAACCAGCACGCGCGCGAGCACCTCACCGTCGAGATGTGCCTGTACCTGCTGAACGAGCTCACCTCGAGGTACGCGAGCGACTCGCGCGTGAAGGGCCTGGTCGACAGCCGCGAGATCTGGATCGTGTTCATGGTCAACCCGGACGGCGTCGAGTACGACGTCGCCACCGGGTCGTACCGCTCGTGGCGCAAGAACCGGCAGCCGAACGCCGGCTCCTCGAACGTCGGCACCGACCTGAACCGCAACTGGGGTTACCGCTGGGGCTGCTGCGGCGGCTCGTCCGGCAGCACCTCGTCCGACACCTACCGCGGCACGGCGGCGTTCTCGGCGCCCGAGACCCGCGCCCTCGCCGACTTCGTGCTGTCGCGCAAGGTGAACGGCGTGCAGCAGATCAGGAGCCACATCGACTTCCACACCTACTCCGAGCTGATCCTGTGGCCGTACGGCTACACGTACGCCGACACCGACACCGGTCTCACCCAGGACGACCGCGACGCCCACGCCGCGCTCGGCCGCGAGATGGCGTCCAGCAACGGCTACGCGCCGCAGCAGGCCAGCGACCTCTACGTCACCGACGGCGGGATCGACGACTGGCTGTGGGGTGCGGAGAAGATCTTCACCTACACGTTCGAGATGTACCCGGGCTCGGCGTCCGGCGGCGGCTTCTACCCGCCCGACGAGGTGATCGGCCGCGAGACCGCGCGCAACCGCGAGGCGGTGCTCGACTTCCTCGACGCCTCCGACTGCGTCTACGAGGTGATCGGCAAGGCGGCGCAGTACTGCGGCGGCACCACGAACCCGCCGCCCGCCGGCCAGCGCTACACCAACGGCACCGACGTCGTCGTCCGCGACCTCGCGACGGTCGAGAGCCCGATCACGGTCTCGGGGCGGACGGGCAGCACGCCGGCCACGACGAACGTCGAGGTGACGATCCGGCACACCTACCGCGGCGACCTCAAGGTCGACCTGGTGAGCCCGGCCGGCCGGGTGTACACGCTGCACAACCGCACCGGCGGCAGCGCGGACGACGTCGTCGGCACCTACCCGGTGACGCTGACGTCCGAGCCGCTGAACGGGACGTGGCGCCTGCGCGTCACCGACGCCGCCCGCGGCGACACCGGCACGATCGACACCTGGAGCCTCACGCTCTGACGCACGCCCGCACGGGCGCCGCACCCCCACGGGTGGTGCGGCGCCCGTCCGGCATCTGGGACGATGGTCGGGTGCGCTACGCGAACACCGTCCTGGACCTCATCGGCGGCACCCCGCTGGTCAAGCTCAACTCCGTCACCGAGGGCATCAGCGCCACCGTGCTGGCCAAGGTGGAGTACCTGAACCCCGGCGGGTCGGTGAAGGACCGCATCGCCGTGAAGATGGTCGACGCCGCCGAGGCGTCGGGGCAGCTGCAGCCCGGCGGCACGATCGTCGAGCCGACCTCGGGCAACACCGGCGTCGGGCTCGCGCTGGTCGCCCAGCAGCGTGGCTACTCCTGCGTCTTCGTGTGCCCCGACAAGGTCAGCGAGGACAAGCGGAACGTGCTGCGCGCGTACGGCGCCGAGGTCGTCGTGTGCCCCACCGCCGTCGCGCCCGACCACCCGGACTCGTACTACTCGGTGAGCGACCGGCTCGTGCGCGAGCGCCCGGGCGCCTGGAAGCCCGACCAGTACTCCAACCCGAACGGGCCGGCCAGCCACTACGAGACCACCGGCCCGGAGATCTGGGCCGACACCGACGGCCGGGTCACGCACTTCGTCGCGGGCGTCGGCACCGGCGGGACGATCACCGGCACCGGCCGCTACCTCAAGGAGCAGGCGGCCCAGCGCGAGGCCGGCCCCGTCGTGGTCGTCGGCGCCGACCCCGAGGGCTCGGTCTACTCCGGCGGCACCGGGCGCCCGTACCTGGTCGAGGGCGTCGGCGAGGACTTCTGGCCCACCGCCTACGACCCCGCGGTGCCCGACCGCATCGTCGCGGTCAGCGACGCCGCGTCGTTCGAGATGACCCGCCGCCTCGCGCTCGAGGAGGGCCTGCTGGTCGGCGGCTCCTGCGGCATGGCCGTGGTGGCGGCGCTCGAGGTGGCCCGCGAGCTCGGTCCGGACGACGTGCTGGTCGTGCTGCTGCCCGACTCGGGCCGCGGCTACCTCACCAAGATCTTCAACGACGGCTGGATGGCCTCGTACGGCTTCGCCCGCGAGGGCGCCGACGCCGCGACCGTCGCCGACGTGCTGCGCGCCAAGACCGGCGACCTGCCGTCGCTGGTGCACACCCACCCGACCGAGACGGTGCGCGACGCCATCGAGATCCTGCACGAGTACGGCGTCTCGCAGATGCCCGTCGTCAAGGCCGAGCCGCCGGTGATGGCCGGCGAGGTGGCCGGCTCGGTGAGCGAGCGCGACCTGCTCGACGCCGTGTTCTCGGGCGCCGCCGGGCTCGCCGACCCGGTCGAGAAGCACATGGCGCCGCCGCTGCCGCTCGTCGGCGGGGGCGAGTCGGTCGTCACCGCGCGGCACGAGCTCGAGAAGGCCGACGCCGTGATGGTGGTCGTCGACGGCAAGCCCGCCGGCGTCCTCACCCGCGCCGACCTGCTCGCCTACCTCGCCAGCTGAGCGCGGCGGGCGCGGTCAGCCGGACGCCGCCGTCGCGAGCAGCCGGTCGACCCGCGGCTTCGCACCGGACGCGATGTGCGGGCCGTGCATGAACGCCGCTGCGGTGTAGTCGAGGTCGGCGAAGCGCTGCGCCGTCCGCTGGCCCAGGGCGAAGTCGGTGCAGAACGGCTTCACCGACCAGCGCAGCCAGCCGAACGGGTGGAACAGCGCGTCGCCGGTGACGAGCGTCCCACTCGGCTCGTGCACGAACGACACGTGCCCGGGGGAGTGTCCCGGCGTGTGCAGGACGCGCAGGCCGCCGCCGTGCGGCAGCAGCTCGCCGTCGACCAGCTCGCGGTCGGGCTCGACCGGCGCGAACTCCTCGCGGTCCTCCCGCTCGAACCGCCGCGCCAGTCGCGCCAGCAGGAAGCGCTGGTCGGCAGGGGGCGAGACGCCGCGGCGCAGCCAGTCGGCGTCGTCGGGGTGCACGGACACCTGCGCACCGGTGCGCCTGCGCACCTCCGCCAAGGCACCGACGTGGTCGGGGTGCACGTGCGAGACCAGCACGCTCGTCACCCGCTCCGGCGCGACCCCGGCGGCCCGCAGGCCCCGTGCCACCGCGGGCGCCGACCGGGACAGCCCGGTGTCGAGCAGGGTCGCGGAGCCGTCGTCGTCGAGCAGCAGGTACCCGTTGACGAGGTCGCCCACCAGGCGCAGCCGCCACAGGCCGGGACTGATCTGCACGGCCGGTAGGTTCGCCACGTCATGCACCGTAACCAGCCAGGCCGCCGCCCGACAGGGGTCGTCGCGCTCCGCCTCGTCCAGCTCTACGCCGGCCTGGTCGTCTTCGGCGTCAGCATGGCGATGGTGCTGCGCAGCGAGCTCGGCAACATCCCCTGGGACGTGCTGCACCAGGGTGTCGCCGGCCGCACCTCGTTGTCGTTCGGCACCGTCACCGTCCTGTCCGGCGTCGTCGTCCTCCTGCTGTGGATCCCGCTGCGGGAGAAGCCGGGGCTGGGCACCGTCAGCAACATCCTGGTGATCGGCCCGGTCGTCGACGTCTCGCTGCGGCTGCTGCCCGACCTCGTCGTCGACGGCGGCGACCCGCGCTGGGTCGAGCGGGTGCTGCTGTTCGTCGGGGGCGTGGTGCTGAACGCGCTCGCGACCGCCGCCTACATCGGCAGCCGGTTCGGCGCCGGGCCCCGCGACGGCCTGATGACCGGGCTGCACCGCCGCACCGGCTGGCCGATCCGTCGGGCCCGCACCCTGATCGAGGTCGTCGTCGTCGCGGTCGGGTGGGCCCTCGGCGGCGTCTTCGGGCCCGGCACCGTCGTCTTCGCGCTCGTGATCGGACCGCTCGTGCAGTGGTTCCTGCCCTGGTTCGACCGGGTGCCCGCAGCGCCGCCGGGACCGTCCGGCGAGGGGTGAGTCCCTGCCCCGTCGGCCCTGGCGGGTCGGGGACCGGCAGCGGACGATGTGGCCGGTGGAGACCGACGCGCTGGCGGAGCGGCTGTTCGAGGCCGCGCTGGGCACCATCGACCTGCTCACCGTCGAGCTCGGCCGCCGGCTCGGGCTCTACGAGGTGCTGCACCGGGACGGCGCGCTCGACCCGCCCGGCCTGGCCGCGGCCGGCGGCATCCACGTCCGGTACGCGCGCGAGTGGCTCGAGCAGCAGTGCGTCAGCGGCTTCGTCGAGGTCGACGACGCCGACGCCGCACCGGACGCCCGTCGCTACCGGCTGCCGGACGAGCACGCCGCCGTGCTGGTCGACCCGACCTCGCTCGCCTTCAGCACGCCCCTCGCCCGGCTGATGACGGCCGCCGCCGCGCGGGTCCCCGACACCGCCGAGGCGTTCCGTTCCGGCGGCGGGGTGCCCTGGACGGCGTTCGGCCCCGACATGCGCGAGGCCCAGGCCGACGGCAACCGGCCCTTCTTCCTCGGCCCGCTCGGCGAGCAGTGGCTGCCGTCGGTGCCCGGGCTCGACGAGCGGCTGCGTGCCGGCGCCGCGGTGGCGGACCTCGGGTGCGGCGAGGGCTGGGCCTCGATCGGCACGGCACTGGCGTACCCGCGGTCGCGGGTCGACGGGTTCGACGTCGACGAGGCCTCGGTGCGGGCGGCGCGCGAGCACGCCGGCGAGCGCGGGGTCGACGACCGGGTCCGGTTCCACCACGTCGACGTCGCGCACCCGACCGACGAGCACGACGGCCGGTACGACCTGGTCACGGCGTTCGAGTGCGTGCACGACCTCGGCGACCCGGTCGGCTTCCTCGCGACCGCCCGCCGGATGCTCGCGCCGGGCGGGGAGGTGCTGGTCGTCGACGAGGCGGCGCCCGAGCGGTTCACCGGGCAGCAGGACGCGCTGGAGCGGTTGCTCTACGGCTGGTCGGTGCTCATCTGCCTGCCGGACGGCATGTCGCACGAGGGCTCGGTCGGCACGGGCACGGTCATGCGTCCGGACGTGCTGCGCGGGTACGCCGAGCAGGCCGGCTTCGCCTCGGTCGAGGTGCTCGACATCGAGCACGACCTCTGGCGGTTCTACCGCCTCGTGCCGAGCTAGTCGGCGGCAGCGGGGTTCTCGGCGACCACCACGACGTCGAACGCGGTGCCCTCGGGGGTCTCGCGCTCGACCTGCGCGGCGCGCAGCACCCGCAGCCGGGCGCCGGTCACGCGGGCGGCGAGGTCGACGTGGTCGTGCAGCAGCCGCGGGTCCTGCGGACCACCCACGCCCTCGTCCAGGTTGCGGCGTCCGTGCCCGACCACGACGAGCAGCCCGCCCGGCGCCACCCAGCCCGGTGCCCGGCCGAGCACCTCGGGCAGCTGCACGAACGACAGCAGCACCAGGTCGTAGCGCGCCCCGGCGGGCGGCTCGAACGCGCGCGCGTCGCCGAGCGTCGTGGTGACCCGCAGGCCCGCGGCGTCCGCGGCGGCGTCGAGCGACGCGAGGCCGGCCCGGGAGAAGTCGAGCGCGGTGACGTCCCAGCCGAGCGAGGCCAGCCACAGGCTGTGCCGGCCGCGTCCGGCGGCGACGTCGAGCGCACGGCCGGGCGGACGCCCGTCCAGCGCGGCCACGACCGAGGCGTCCGGGTCGGCGACGGGGCCGGTCGCAGCTCGGTGCGCCTCGTCCCAGCCGCGGGCACCGCGACCGGGCGCGGAGGTGTCGGTCACCTCGACCACGGTGTGCCGGCCGTCCTCGGTGTCGACGACGGTGCGCCACAGGTCGTCGTCGACCTGCCAGACCGAGGTCGTCCGGGTGCCGCCGCCGGCCAGGGGGGCCACGTCGGTGGCGGTCGGGGCGGGTACCCGGCCGCCGGTGCATCGGCGCAGCGCGGCGGTCGCCGCCTGCTCGGCGTGGGCGGGGTCGGTCACGTCGGGGAGCCTAGGCGAGGAGCCCGTGGCCGGTGGGCACGAACGCGGGCAGGTCGCACGGACGGCCCCCTGACGGCACCCGGACGGCCGGACCTGCACGCAGTCGTGCCCGCGCGTCATCCCGCGCGGAACCCGATGTACTCCGTGGTGGCCTGCGTGTCCGGCACGACCCGGCCGTCCTCGGCGACCGCGCCGACGACCTCGAAGGAGCCCTCGGCGAACTGCCCGCTTCCGGTCGCCGGCGGGTCGACCCGCAGCACGACCTCGCCTGCCACGACAGGGGTCTCGCGTTCCACCTCGCTGGTGGGCAGGTCGGTGCAGAAGCCCGCCGTCAGGTCCTCGCCGTCGACCAGGACAACCTCGACGGCGGGGTCGGGGAGCGTCACCTCGAGCGTGGTCGGGTCGGTGGTCGAGCGGTCGCGCAGGTCGGCGTCGACGACGACCGCGGTGCGCCCGTCCTCGTCGGCCGCCCACAGGAACGCCTCGCCGCACCCCCCGCTGCGGGTGAGCGACGGCACCTCCTCCACCGTCAGGAGGCGCTGGTCCCCGTAGGTCACGCCGCACCCGGCGAGCAGGACGACCGGGAGGACGGAGGAGGTGAGCAGCGTGCGACGGGCGACCATGCACCTGCGACGTCCGGCGGGCGCAGCCGGTTCCGGCCAGCCGTCAGTCCAGCGCGTAGTACTCCTGCGGGTAGGCGACCTCGACGCCCTCGTCGTCGACCAGCACGATCCGGTCGCTCTCGAACCGCACGTCGAGCTCGGCGTCCGCGTCGACGAACGGCCAGGGCGCGTACGTGATCCGCGAGATCTCGGCGCCGTCCTGCACGCCGACGACGTACACCCAGTCCTGCTGCTCGTGGACGAGGCCACCGGCCTGGCGGCGGTGCTGCACGCACCAGCCCTGGAAGCCCGACAGCGTCCCGTCCACGTCGCACACCTCGTCGACCGTGTCGGGCGACAGCGAGTCGCGCACCTCGCTCCACACCACGACGCCCGCGAGCGTCCCCAGCACCGACAGCACCGCCGTCCCGAGCACCAGCCCGGCCACGGCCCCACCCCTCATCGCCATGCGGCCCATCCCACCACCCGCGCCATGGCGGCGGCGTGGGCCCGCGTGCCCAGCCCGGCGCACCGACTCCGCGCACCCAGCCTCCACCTCGCGCATGCCGTGGCGTGCGCGGCGTGACCGGCAGGTGCGCGGAGTCGTCAAGGCCTCCCGGGCCGCCCGGCCTGTGCGGTCGATCAGGCCGGGTACGCCACCCCGGTGATCGCGTGGCAGCGGTAGCCGTGCGGCACCTTGTGCAGGTACTGCTGGTGGTAGGGCTCGGCGTACCAGAACGTGCCCACCTCGGACGCCGGCCGCACCTCGGTGGTGATCGGGCCGACGCCCACGTCGGCGAGCGCCTTGCCGTAGACATCGCGGGTGTCGAGCGCCACCTGCTCCTGCTCCGGCGTGGTCGTGTAGACCGCCGAGCGGTACTGGCTGCCGACGTCGTTGCCCTGCCGGTCGCCCTGGGTCGGGTCGTGCCGCTCCCAGAAGATCCGCAGCAGCCGCTCCGGCGTGGTCACCGCGGGGTCGTACGCGACGAGCACCGTCTCGGCGTGCCCGGTGCGGGTCGTGCAGGTCTCCTCGTAGGTGGGGTTGGGCGTGAAGCCGCCCATGTACCCGACCGCGGTCGAGACCACACCCGGCTCCTGCCAGTAGATCTCCTCGGCGCCCCAGAAGCAGCCCATCGCCAGGTAGAGGACCTCGGTGCCCTCGGGCCACGGGCCCTGCAGCGGGGCGTCCAGCACCTCGTGCCGGGCCGGGACCGCGAACCCCGGCTCGTCGCGTCCGCGCAGCGCCGTCTCGGCCGTCACCGGCTTGGTCCCGAACAGTCCCATGAGCTCCTCCGTCCGCCGCGGCGACCGGCGGTCCCGGTCGCCTCGCTCGCACCCATGCCAACCCGCGAGGGGACGCAGGCGTTCCCGGCGCGCCCCGTGCACGGTGTGCCAGTCTCGCCCCGTGGGGTCCGGACGGCAGGTCGTGGCGGTGGGCGCGGTGCTCGCCTGCCTGCTGCTCGCGCTCGCTCTGCTGGCGTCGGCGTCGGGCCCGGCCACGGTCGGCGACCTGCGCACCGGCGGGCTGGTCGACGGCCCGCTGCTGCCCGCACCGGACGAGCTGTCCGAACGCGGCACCGACACCGAGCAGCCCGAGGAGCAGGCACTGCCGCGCTGGCTGCCGGTGCTGGTGCTGCTCGGCGTCTCGATGCTGCTGGCCGTGCTCGTGCGGCTGTTCCGCCGCACGGACGACGACGTGGTGCGGCGGCGCGACGACCGCGACCACCCGACGGGCGACGCGGCCGGCGACCCCGACGACCTCGTCCTGGACGAGGTGCGCCGCGTCCTCGAGCGGGCGGCCGACGAGCTCGCGCGCGCCCCCGGGGACGCGGCGGACGCCGTCGTGACCTGCTGGGAGCGGCTCGAGGGCGTCGGCGAGGCCGCCGGGACGCCGCGCGCCGACCACGAGACCCCCACCGAGTACGCGGCCGACCTGCTCCGCCGGCACGGCGCCGACGCCGCCGCGGTCGAGGAGCTGGTCCGCCTCTACCACCGTGCCCGGTTCGGGCGCGGTGACCTGCCCGACGGCGCCGGGACGAGGGCGGCCGCGGCGCTCGAGCGGGTGGTCGGCACCCTCGGTGCCGGTCCCGTCCGCACCGCCGAGGGCGGGTGAGCGCCGCCGTGGTGCGCTCGACCCGGGGCGTCGTCGTCCGCGCCGTCGTCGCGGCGGTGGTGAGCGGCGTCGTGCTGTTCGTCGTCGGCCTCGACGTCGGCCACGTCCTGGCGCTCGCGGCCGGCGTCGCCGCGGTCACCGCGGCGGTGCAGGTGCTGCCACCCGTCCCCGTGGTCGGCTGGCCCGCCCCGCCGGAGCCCGACGACTCGACCGGCTGGCACCAGGTGCGGCTGCTCGCGCAGACGCTCGAGCAGCTGGACGGCGAGCCGGACCGGGTCGAGCGCACGCTCCTGCCGCGGCTGCGGGCGCTCGCGGGCGCCCGGCTCGCGGTGCGCGGGCTCGACCCCGCCTCCCCGGCGGCGCGCGAGCTGCTCGGGGCCGACCTGCACGACCGGCTCGGTGGTGCGACCCCGAGCGGTCCGGCGCGCCGTCCGGTCCCGCTGCGCCGCGGCCGCCCGGCCACCGACCTGGTGCAGGCCGTGCTCGACCGGCTCGACGAGCTCGACGCCGCCCCCTCGTCCGAGACCCCGACCACGCCGTCCACCACCCAGGGAGACCGCCCGTGACCACCGCCCCCAGCACCCCCGCGGAGGTGGCCGCCGGCGGCCGCGCCGTGCTCGACGCCGTCGGCACCGTCGTCGTGGGGCAGGAGCGCGGGCTGCGACTGGCGCTGGCCGCCGTGCTGGCCGGCGGGCACGTGCTGCTCGAGGACGTCCCCGGCACCGGCAAGACCCTGGCGGCCCGCAGCCTGGCGTCCGCGCTCGGCCTCGACTTCCGCCGCCTGCAGTGCACCCCGGACCTGCTGCCCGCCGACGTCACCGGCTCGTTCGTCTACGACCCGAAGGGGGCCGAGTTCGTGTTCCACCCCGGTCCGCTGATGACCGGGCTCCTGCTCGCCGACGAGGTGAACCGCACCCCGCCGAAGACGCAGTCGGCGCTGCTGGAGGCGATGCAGGAGGGGCAGGTGACCGTCGAGGGGCGCACCTTCGCGCTGCCGCGGCCCTTCCACGTGCTCGCCACCGCCAACCCGATCGAGTACGAGGGCACCTACCCGCTGCCCGAGGCCCAGCTCGACCGGTTCCTGCTGCGGCTCGGGTTCGGCTACCCGACGGGCGAGGGCGAGCAGGACGTGGTGCTGCGCCGCCTCGGCCGCCGGCAGGAGGCGAGCACGGTCGAGCCGGTGGTCGACGCGGCCGGCCTGCTGGCCTGGCAGGCAGGCGTCGAGCAGGTCGAGGTCGACCCGGACGTCGTGGCGTACGCCGTCCGCCTGACCCGCGCCACCCGGGACCACGCCCAGGTCGAGGTCGGGGCCTCGCCGCGCGGGTCGCTCGCGCTCGTGCTGGTGGCGCGCGCCCTGACGGTGCTCGACGACCGCGACGTCGTGCTGCCCGAGGACGTCAAGGCCTGCGCCGCCGAGGTGCTCGCGCACCGGCTCACCCTCGCCCCGGAGACCTGGTCGACCGGCCTGCGGGCCGAGGAGGTCGTGGCGGACCTGCTCGGACGCGTCCCGACCCCCACGACCCGCCGCACGGGGACGTGACCGCGGCACCGACCGCGACCGCGGTCCCGACCTGGCAGGGCTCGCGGGCGGCCCGGCGGGCGGCCCTGCTCTGCCTGCTGCTCCCGCTGGCCGGGCTCGCCACCGGTCGCGCCGACCTGGTCGTGCTCGCGGCGCCGCTGCTGGTCGGCACGGCGCTCGCGCTGGCCGCGCACCTGACCCGCGACCGGCACGAGGACGGCCGGCTCGCCGTGCGCGTCGACGCACCGGGCCAGGTCGGGCAGGGGGAGCGGGTCGACGTGCAGGTCGTCGTCGACGTGCCGGGGTCGGTGCAGGCGGCGGTGGTGCGGCTGCCCGTCGAGGGGTCGCTGCCCTTCGGCGACGAGGTGGCGGTCGCCCCGCGCGCCGGCGCGCAGGTGCGGCTCGGCACGCGGGTGCGGCTGCCGCTGTGGGGCGCCGTGGTGGTCGCGCGGCCGGAGGTGCGCCTGGTCGGCGTCGACGCGCTGCTGCTCGCCGACCCCGCCACCGGTCCCGAGCGCACCGTCCGCGTCCTGCCGGGCGTGGGCTCGCGCGAGCCGGCGCCGCTGCGTCCGCGGGCCACCGGCGTCGTGGGGGCGCACCGCACGCGGCGGGCGGGCGAGGGGCTCGACCTGCTCGACGTCCGCGAGTTCCACCCCGGCGACAGCACGCGCCGCATCGACTGGAGGGTCAGCGCGCGCCGCGGCACCCTGCACGTGCGCCGGCACGCACTCGACGCCGACGCCGACGTCGTCGTCCTGCTCGACACCCGGCTCGACGTCGGGCGGGTGGTGCGCGACTGGCCCGCGCCGCCCTCGCCCCCCGGTGCCGGCACCGCGGCCGCGGGCTCGAGCCTCGACCTCACGGTGCGGACGGCCACCACCCTCACCGCCGCGCTGCTCGACCAGGGCGACCGCGTCTCGGTCGTCGACCTGGCCCGGCCGCGGCACTCGGTGCCCCCCGGCACCGGACGGCGCCAGCTGCGCCGCGTGCGCACCCGGCTGGTCGGCGCGGCCGTGCACTGGCAGGCGCGGCGCCTGCAGCTGCGACCCGGTGTCGTGCAACCGGGGATGGTGGCGGTCGTGCTGACCCCGGCGCTGGACGACGACGTCGCCGAGCTCGCCCGGCGGCTGCGCCGCCGCGGGGCGGAGGTGGTGCTCGTCGACACCCTCCCCGACGACCTCGACCTGTCGCACCCGGTCTCGGCCGACCAGGTCCGCGACCGCACGGCGGCCCGGCTCGTGCTGCGTGAGCGCGCCGAGCGGCTCGCGCGCGTGCGGGCCACCGGCGCCGTCGTCGCCCCCCGTGGCGCCGGGGCGGTCGCACGGGTGCTGCGGTCGGCCGCGCGCCGGCGAGAGCGGTTGGGACGGTGAGCACCTCGACCAGTCCCTCGGCGGCAGGTGCCGCCCCGCACCGTCCCGACGTCGACGGGCTCGGGCCGACCGTCAGCGGGCTGGTGCTGCGCGTCGGCGTCGCCGCGGTGGGGCTGGTGGCGGTGCTCGTCGTCGTGCTGGCCGCCGGCGGCGGCGGGCTGCGCGTGCTCGCCGTGCTGCTCCTCGGCCTGCTCGTAGCCGGGATGGTCGCGCTGCCGGTGTCGCCGCTCCCGACGGTGTTCGTCGTGGTGGCGGCGCTCGTCGTGCTCGACGCGCAGGTGCCGCTCTGGGTGGTCGTCCCGGTCGGCGGGCTGCTGCACGCGGTGCACGTCGGGGTGGCCTGGTGCGCCGTCGTCCCGCCCGGCGCCAGGGTCGAGCGGCGCGCGCTGCTGCCGTCCGCGCGGCGGTGGGTGCTGGCCCAGGCGCTGTGCCTGCCGGTGGCGGTCGGGAGCGC
Source organism: Angustibacter speluncae (assembly GCF_054777815.1). NCBI lineage: Bacteria > Bacillati > Actinomycetota > Actinomycetes > Kineosporiales > Kineosporiaceae > Angustibacter > Angustibacter speluncae. The sequence goes on from NZ_BAAHAF010000117.1 coordinate 41,371, forward strand.
CCTCGTCGTCCCGGGCGGGCTCGACGGCGCGTGGGCGCAGGTCGGCGCGGCGGTCGCCGCGCTCGCGCTCGTCGTGGCGGCGGCGGTGCTGGTCCGGCTCGCCTCGGACGCCCTGCGCAGGTCGTCCTAGGGTGTCGGTGTGACCTACGTCGAGAAGGCCGGGTTCTCCACGCGTGCGATCCACGCGGGCTCCGAGCCGGACCCCACCACCGGTGCCGTCGTCCCCCCGATCTACCAGGTCTCGACCTACGCCCAGGACGGCGTCGGCGGGCTGCGCAACGGGTACGAGTACTCGCGGTCGGCGAACCCGACCCGCGACGCGCTGCAGGAGTGCCTCGCCAGCCTCGAGCACGGCGAGGCGGCGTTCGCGTTCGCCTCCGGCCTGGCCGCCGAGGACACGCTGCTGCGCACCGTGCTGGTGCCGGGCGACCACGTCGTGCTGCCCGACGACGCGTACGGCGGCACGTTCCGCCTCGTCGACAAGGTCGCGACCCGGTGGGGCGTCGAGCACACGCCCGTGCACCTGTCCGACCTCGACGCCGTCCGCGCCGCCGTCCGCCCGGGCGCCACCAAGGTGGTGTGGTGCGAGACGCCCACCAACCCGCTGCTCGGCGTCTCCGACATCACCGCGCTCGCCGAGATCGCCCACGCCGCAGGGGCTCTGCTGGTGGTCGACAACACGTTCGCCACGCCGTACCTGCAGAACCCGCTCGTGCTGGGCGCCGACGTCGTCGTGCACTCCACCACGAAGTACTGCGGCGGCCACTCCGACGTCGTCGGCGGTGCGCTCGTCGTCGCGGAGGGCACGACCGTGCCCGGCACCGGGGAGTCGCTCACCGAGCGGGTCGGGTTCCACCAGAACGCGATCGGGGCCGTCGCCGGCCCGTTCGACGCCTGGCTGACGCTGCGCGGGCTGAAGACGCTCGCCGTCCGGATGGACCGGCACTGCGACAACGCGGACGCCGTCGCGGCCCACCTGGCAGCGCACCCGAAGGTCGTCGAGGTCATCCACCCCGGCCTGCCCGACCACCCCGACCACGAGGTCGCTGCGCGGCAGATGCGTCGCGGTGGCGGCATGGTGTCGTTCCGGGTCGGCTCCGAGGAGGCCGCGCTCGCGGTGTGCGCCGCGACGAAGGTCTTCACCCTCGCCGAGTCGCTCGGCGGCATCGAGTCGCTGATCGAGCACCCCGGCCGGATGACGCACGCCTCGGTGGCGGGGTCGGCCCTCGAGGTGCCCGCCGACCTCGTGCGGCTCTCGGTCGGCATCGAGGACGTCGACGACCTGCTCGCCGACCTCGACGCCGCGCTCGACCAGGCGATCCCGGACTGACCGCGACCCCAGGGTTCGGTCAGGGACCTCCCCGGTCGGCACCCGTCGTGACCGCGGTGGACACTGGCCGGGTGGACGACGAGCGCACGCCCCCGGACGCACGGGCAGCCGGCGGCACCGTGACCACCGCCGACCCGGCGGTGCCGCGGAGCCTCGCGGTCGCCGCCCAGGTGGCGTGGCGCGTGGTCGCCGTGGTGGCCGCGCTGTACGTGCTCGTGCGGCTCGTGCAGTTCTTCCACGTGCTCGTGATCCCCCTGCTCGTGGCCGTGCTGCTGACCGCGCTGGTGCTGCCGCTCACCGAGCTGCTCAGCCGGTGGGTGCCGCGCGGCGTGGCCGTGGCCGCGACCCTGCTCGCGCTGATCGCCGTGGTCAGCGGCCTGTTCACGCTCGTCGGGACGCAGCTGGCGTCCGGCATGGCGGGGCTGTGGACGCAGGCGGGCGACGGCTTCACCACCATCCAGACCTGGCTGGCCGACGGGCCGCTCGACCTCAGCACCGCCCAGATCGACTCCTACGTCGCCCAGGTCACCGACCAGCTGTCGGCGAACAGCGAGCAGATCGCGAGCCAGGCCCTGTCGGTCACCGCCACGGCGGGCGAGGTCGTGACCGGCACGTTCCTCGTCCTGTTCTCGATGATCTTCCTGCTGCTCGAGGGCGACCGGATCTGGCGCTGGCTGGTGCACCTGCTGCCGCGGCCCACCCACGAGCGGGTCGACACGGCGGGTCGCGCGGGGTGGCGCACGCTCACGTCCTACGTCCGGGCGACGGTGGTGGTGGCCAGCGCCGACGCGATCGGCATCGGGGTCGGCGCGGCGCTGCTCGGCGTCCCGCTGGCCATCCCGCTCGCCGTGCTGGTCTTCCTCGGCGCGTTCGTGCCGATCGTCGGCGCCTTCGTGAGCGGCGGGGTCGCGGTGCTGGTCGCCCTGGTGGCGCTCGGGCCGGTGAAGGCGCTGATCATGCTGGCGATCGTCATCGCCGTGCAGCAGCTCGAGAGCCACGTGCTGCAGCCGTTCCTGCTCGGCCGCGCGGTGGCCGTCCACCCGCTGGCGGTGGTGCTCGCGATCGGCGCCGGCCTGCTCGTCGCCGGCATCGTCGGCGCGCTGTTCTCGGTGCCGCTGGTGGCGTTCCTCAACACCGCGGTGCACGCGCTGCGCGGACGCGACGACCCGATGGTGGCGCAGCTGCAGCGCCCGGACTTCAAGGTCGACCTGCGGCGCCGCACCCCGAAGCGCCGGTAGCCGCCGTACTGGCAGGATCGCGGCCGTGGCCCACAACGCCCTGCCCGTGACCCTCGCCGACATCGAGTCCGCCCGCGAGCTGCTCGCCGACGTCATCCGGCCCACCCCGCTGGAGTTCAGCCGGGCGCTCTCGCAGCGCGTCGGCGGTGACGTGCACCTGAAGCTGGAGAACCTGCAGCGCGCCGGTTCGTTCAAGATCCGCGGCGCCTACACCCGCATCGCCCGGCTGACCGACACCGAGCGCGCCGGTGGCGTCGTGGCCGCCAGCGCCGGCAACCACGCGCAGGGCGTCGCCCTCGCCGCGCAGCTGCTCGGGGCGCACGCCACCGTCTACATGCCGAAGGGCGCCCCCATCCCGAAGGTGCAGGCCACCCGCGGGTACGGCGCCGAGGTCGTCTTCCACGGCCACACCGTCGACGAGTGCCTGGTCGCCGCCCGCGAGCACGCCGCCCGCACCGGCGCGGTGCTGATCCACCCGTTCGACCACGTCGACGTGGTCGCCGGGCAGGGCACGTGCGGGCTCGAGGTGCTCGAGCAGTGCCCGGACGTGCGCACCGTCCTGGTGTGCACCGGCGGCGGCGGGCTGCTGGCCGGCATCGCGGCGGCGGTCAAGGCCACCCGTCCCGACGTGCGGGTGGTGGGCGTCCAGGCCGGCGAGGCGGCGGCGTACCCGCCCTCGCTCGCGGTCGGCCGTCCCGTCCCGCTCGACCGGATGCGGACGATGGCCGACGGCATCGCCGTCGGCTGCCCCGGCGAGGTGCCGTTCGCGCTGGTGCAGGCGCTCGTCGACGACGTCGTCACGGTCGACGAGGACCTGCTCGCCCGCGCGCTGCTGTTCCTGCTCGAGCGGGCCAAGCAGGTGGCCGAACCCGCGGGCGCGGCCGCCGTGGCGGCGCTGCTCGACCGGCCCGAGGCGTTCGAGCCGCCGGTGGTCGCGGTGGTGTCGGGCGGCAACATCGACCCGCTGCTGATGATGCAGGTGCTGCGGCACGGCATGCTCGCCGCCGGGCGGTACCTGCAGCTGCGGGTGCGGGTGGCCGACCGGCCCGGCTCGCTGGCCCGGCTGCTGCAGGCGCTGGCCGAGACCGACGCCAACGTGCTCGAGGTCTCGCACAACCGCACCGGGCTGCAGCTCGGGGTCGACGAGGTCGAGATCCACGTCCAGCTCGAGACCAAGGGCCCCGACCACGCGCAGGCCGTGATCGGCCACCTGAGGGACGCCGGGCTGTCGCCGCGGCTCACCTGACCCTCACGCTCGGTCACGCGCGCGGGAGCCTGCGCGGGCGTTCCCGCAGGTCGCGCGCGCGAGGGTCGCCCGTCCGGGTGCGTCCGGTTCACGCAGTGGAGTCGACCTGCCGCATTCGCGGGACGGCCGGGCCGCGCCGGTCCCACACTGGCGCTCGTGCCCCACGCCGCCACCGCTCTGCGAGGTCAGCGCCTCCGGCGCCTGCGCCCGCGGCTGCGCCTGTCCACGGTGCTGCGGTGCGCCATGGCGCTGCTGAGCCTGCTCGGCGTGCTGATCTCCGGCGACGGGGGCCTGGTGGTCTGGGCCGTGGCGGTGGTGCTCGTGCTCGAGCTGGTGGCCGAGCGGTACCCGTCGTTCGCGGTCCCGGCGCTGGTGGTGCAGACCGCCGCCGTGACGGCGGTGGTGGTCGACGACCACAGCGCGATGGTGCTGCCGCTGCTGCTGGTGCCGGCCTACCGCGCGGGCGAGCAGCACGGGACGCGGGCGGCCCTGGTCGTCGGGCTCACGACCGGGACGGCTGCCGTGGTGTCGTCGGCGGTGCGCGACCCGGCCGCGGGGGTCGCCGTCGAGGTGCAGTGGGCCGTGCTGGCGCTCGTGCTCGGCCTGCTCGGCGCGTGGAACCGGCGGGTGGAGCGCGAGGCCCGTCGCGCCGGCGTCCCGGCCGCGCGCGAGGCGGGTCGGCTGCTCGGGCGGGTGCAGGACCTGGCCCGCCAGCTCCCGACCGGGCTCGACGTGCCGGCCGTGGCGTCCCTGCTGCTCGAGGAGGCGGCCGCCGTCGGTGCCGACCGGGGTGCGGTGCTCGTGCGGTCCGACGACGCGGTGACGCCGGTGGCGCTGCTCGGCGTCGACCGGGTGCCGTGGCGCGACCCGCTGACCTCACCCGGGACGCCCTACGACGCCTGGCACTCCCGGATGGTGGTCCGCGACGTGCGGCTGCCCGACAGCGCGGAGGGACGCCGGCAGGGGTCGAGCATGCTCGCCGTGCCGCTGGCCGACCGCGACGACGAGCTGCTCGGCCTGCTCGTGCTCGAGCGCGAGACCTCCTGGGGCTTCGGGGCGAAGGAGCAGGAGCAGGTCGAGCTGGTCTGCGAGCGGTACGTCGCCCACCTGCACGCCGCGATGGCGTTCTCGGCGCTGCGGCACGTCGCCGAGGTGGGCGAGCGGGAGCGGCTCGCACGAGAGATGCACGACGGCGTCGCGCAGGACCTGTCGGCGCTCGGGCTCGTCATCGACACCGCGTCGCGGCGGGTGGCGGGGCACCCCGAGGCGGAGGAGGCGCTGGGCCGCGTCCGCTCGGAGCTGACCCGCACGATCAGCGACATCCGGCTCTCGATCGCCGACCTGCGCTCGAACGCGCTGCCCGAGCGGGGCCTCGGCGCCGCCGTCACCAGCCACGTGCACGCCCTCGCGGCGCACGGCGAGGTGCAGGTCACGGTCTCGATCCAGGAGTCGCCGTTCCGGCTGCCGGCGCACGTCGAGTCGGTGCTGCTGCGCCTCGTGCAGGAGTTCCTCGCCGAGGTGCGGACCCGGCACGACGTGGGCGCGGTCGAGGTCGCCCTCGAGCTCTCGGCACCGCACGCGGTGGTGCGGCTCGAGCGCGACGGCGGAGGCACGTTCGCGCCCGACACGGTCCTGGTCGACGCGCTGCGCGACCTCGGCGGCGTCGTGCGGGTGGCCGACCACGCCGACGGGGTGCGGGTGCGGATGGACGTGGGGGCGCCGCCGGTGGTGAGGCCCGCGTTCGCGACGACGCCGACCCACGCCGGTGGCGCACCGGCGACCCGGACGCGTCCGTCCTGGGTGAAGTCGCTGCCGGCGGTGGGGCGGGGACGTCCGGGCTCGACGGAGCGCCCGGCGATCGGTGAGGAGGTGGCCGGATGACGACCGTGCTGCTGGTGGACGACCACCGGGTCGTGCGCGCGGGGCTGCGCAGCGCCCTGGAGGCCGAGCCCGACCTGGACGTGGTCGGCGAGGCCGGGTCGGTCGCGGAGGCCAACCACCTGGTGCGGGCCGAGCGGCCGCAGGTGGTCGTGTGCGACGTCAGCCTCGGTGACGGCAACGGCATCGACCTGGTGCGGACGCTGCGGCGGGCCGACCCGGCGATGGGCCTGGTCGTGCTGACGATGCACGGCGACGACGACGTGCTGTTCGCAGCCATCGACGCAGGCGCGTCGTCGCTGGTGCTGAAGGGTGCGCACCTCGACGAGCTGCTGACGGCCGTCCGCCGCGCGGCCGTGACGCCCGACGTGTTCTCGGCCGCCGGGCTCGGGGAGGCGATGCGCCGCCGTTCCAGCGCGCCGGCGCCCCTGCTGACCAAACGCGAGTCCGAGGTGCTGACGCTGCTGGGCGAGGGCCTGTCGGTGCAGCAGGTGGCGCGCCGGCTGTTCCTGTCGGAGTCGACCGTGAAGACCCACGTCGCGAAGGTGTACGACAAGCTCGGGGTCACGAACCGGGCGGCGGCGATCATGGCCGCGGTCCGGTTGGGGTTGGTCAAGCCGTCCTGACCGGTTCGCGCATCGGGCGTTCGGTCGACGCCGTGCTGGTGGTCCGGTGGACGCGAGAGACGTTGCGGCCACGGGAGAATCGAGCATGGTCCGAACTCGCCGGCGTCCCGTCGGCCGCGAGGGGCGCACGTCGCTGATGCTCGGCATCGCGTCGGGCGCGTTCTGCGTCGCGCTGCTCCTCACGCTCCTGGTCACGATGCAGGTGGCGTCGTGACCGCGCAGCACGCGGTCGGGACGCGCGGTGGCGCGCGGTCGCACGACGTCGTCGCCGTCTCTGCGGTGCAGGCGCTCGAGCACCTCGACGAGCTGGTCGTGACGGGGGAGGTGCTCGCGCGCACGTGGGCGACGGGCCTGCAGCCGCTCGACACCCACCTCGGTGGCGGTCTGCACGACGGTGACCTGGTGCTGCTCGCCGGTCCCCAGGGCACGGGCAAGACGACCGTCTCGCTGCAGGTGGCGCGCAACGTCGTCGTCGCGGGCGGCCACGCCACCTACGTCTGCTTCGAGCACACGCCCGCCCAGCTGGTCGAACGCCTGATCGTGATGGAGATGGCTCTGGTCACAGGCGATCTCGCGCCACTCCAGGACGAAGTGCGGTCGCGGCTCGCCCGCGGCTCGAGCGACCTGGTGAGCGCGCTGTCCGACCTCCCCGGCGCGCTCCAGGCGCTGCGGACGATCGACGGCTACGGGACGCGGCTGCGTTTCGTGGGGGCGCGTGGTGACCTGACGTCGCTCGACGACATCGGCCGCATCGCGGCCGCGGCGCCGGCAGGTCTGCTCGTCGTCGACTACCTCCAGAAGGTCTACGCCGGAGCTGATCTCGACGAGGACGCCCAGGTGGCCCGCACGGCCACGTATCTGAAGCACCTCGCGCTGGAGCTCGGCTGCCCGGTGCTCGCGATCTCCGCCGTGGAGCGGGCCGGGCTCGACGCGCCACGCGTGCGGGCTCGGCACGTCAAGGGCTCGGTGACGCTCGCCTACGAGGCCGACATCATCCTGGTGCTCCAGGACAAGTACGACGTCGTCGACCGCCGGCACCTGGTGTTCGGCTCTCCGACGGGCCAGGACCACCGCCGGTGGCTGGTGTGCAGCGTCGAGAAGAACCGGCACGGCGAGGACCGCCTCGACATCGAGTTCCGCAAGCGCCTCGCGCACGGGCACATCCAGCCCGTCGGCCGCCTGGTCGACGACGCGTTGGTCGACGAGCGGATGACCCCCGGCCACGACTGACGGCCCCTGTTCGCCCACCACGTCCGGTAGGCGATCACCTACTGCACGTGGCGGGCACGCCTCGCGAAGGGTGCTGTGGCCTCGCGAAGACGTCGACCTAGAGGAACCGCTGGACGGCGTCCGCGAAGTCCCTGCGGCGCAGGGCGTCCTGCAGCGGCCCGGTGAGGTGCGTGACGACCTGACCCACCCGGACGACGTCCTCCTCGCCCAGCGCCCGCGCGGAGGTGCCTGCCAGCAGCAGCGCCGCCAGCCCCGGCACGCGCGCCAGCAGCAGGCTGCGCCGGCTGGCAAGGGGCATCTGCGCGATGACGCCGCGCAGCAGGTCGGTGTCGGGGACGACGACGACCGGCTGGTCGGGCGTCGTCATCTGCACGGCGGGGTGCAGGTCGTGCAGCACCAGCGCGTACTCGAGCTGGCGCAGTCCCTCGCCCGCCACCGGCACCCAGGTGCCGTGGGCGTCGCGCAGCAGCAGCGCGGTGTCGGTCTCGGTCCAGGCCGCGGCGTCGTGCACCATCCGCTCGGCGACCTGGGTCCACGTCTCTGCGTGCTCGAGGTGGGCCAGCACGGCGTGCGTGGCCTCCTCCCACGTCGCGGCACGCGGCTGCCGCGCCGGGGGCGGCGGGAGTGGCGGGGGAGACGGTGCGGGCGCGACCACGGCGGGCGCGGTCACGACCGCCTCGGCCTTGACCAGGTCGACGACCCGTGGCGCACCGTCCTCGTCCACCGGGGCGGCAGCGGGCGGGTCGTGCTTGGCCGGACGCCGCCCGAACCACCGTCGCGGCCCGTCGTCCGGCACATCCGACTCGGGTTCGGTCACGGGTTCCGGCTCGACGGTGGTCGGTGCTTCCTCGGCGACGACCGGTTCGATCAGCGCGACCGGACCCGTTGCGGGAGAGACCTCTTCACCCCAGATCGCGCGCACCGCCGCCGCGACGTCGCCGGCGAGCACCGGTGCCGTGACGACCTGCAGCTGCGGATAGCCCTCGTCCGGCCCGAGGCCGTCGACGCTGACGTCCTCGGCGACGAGCAGCACGACGTCGGCGACGCGCGCGCGCAGCGCCTCCTGCAGCTCGTCGGACCAGGTGTCGTGCTTGAGCGCGTCGATGACGACGCACCCGGGCTGCGCCAGCGCCTCCTCGAGCTGCTCGGGGCCGACCGCGTTGATCTCCAGGCCCACCCGCAGCAGGTCGACTGCGCGGTGGCGCACGGGCGTCACGAACGTCACCGCCCGGTCGCGCAGGTCCACCACGGCAGTCATCGCATCACGTCCACGCGGACGGCACCAGTCCCACGGTGCGGCTCCGGTACTCGGCGTAGCCGTCCATGGTGCCGAGCAGCAGGCGCTCCTCCCAGCGGGCGCGCACCACCTGCATGACCGCCAGCGCCGCGAGGACGAGCCACGGCAGCACACCACCCACGACCAGGCAGACGCCGGCCGACGCGACGAGCTCGAACACGTACAGCGGGTGCCGCAGCCAGCGGTAGGGCCCGTGCGAGGCGAGCGTCCGGCTCTGGGGGATCACGCTGATGCTGCGCCCCAGCGACAGCGCCGCCCAGACCGCACCGGCCGTCCCGAGTGCGATCAGTGCGCTCCCGAGCGTGAGCGCCGACCCCGTCGACGCCGGACCACCGACGAGCGGCATGGCGAAGGGCGAGATGGTGGCACCCACCGCAACCAGCCACACAGCCGCCCGTGCGTCGCTCTGCGTGGCCGAGCTGCGGCGCAGGTACTGGATGGCGAGGACGACGTAGAAGCAGACGGCGACGGTGGTCGCCACGCGGGAGAGCGGCGGCGCGCCGGTGGTGAGCAGGTGCTGGGCGTTCAGCACCAGAAGGCCCGTCAGCAACGGGACGGCGATGATCCTGCCGATGTCACGACCGTTGGACACGTCAGCCGCCGATGCCCATGAAGGTCCGCGCGATCTGGATGCCGGCCGGCCCGAGGATCACTACGAAGAGCGCGGGGAAGACGCAGAGCACGAGGGGGAAGAGGATCTTCACCGGGACCTTCTGCGCCTGCTCCTCGGCACGCTGCCGCCGCTTGGTCCGCATCTCGTGCGCCTGGCTGCGGAGCACGTTGGCGACGGGGATGCCGAGCTTGTCGGCCTGCACGAGGGCGCTGACCAGCGTGTGCAGCTCGGGCACGGTGGTGCGCTCGGTGAGCGCCTGGAACGCCTCGACCCGGCTCTTGCCGATCTGCATCTCCTGCAGGATCCGGGCGAACTCGCCCGCGATGGGTCCGCTCGTGTTCCGCGCCACGTGCGCGAGTGCTGCGTCGAAGCCGAGGCCGGCCTCGACGCAGACCGTCAGCATGTCGAGAGCGTCCGGCGTGGAGCGCTGCAGCGACTGCTGCCGCTTCAGTCCGGAGTTGTAGAGCAGGAGGTCGGGCATCCAGAAGCCCACCGCTGCGAAGCCGCCCAACCATGCGAGCCCTGGGAACACGCCGGTCTTGAGCAGCATGAACGCTCCGAGCAGCACGCCGACGAGCAGTCCGGCGCCCTTGCTGGCCAGGACGCGCTCCGGGGTCCACGTACCGGGGTTGCCGGCGATGTCGAGCCGGTGCTGCAGGCGGGCCTGCTGGCCGGAGGGGGTGAGGCGCCGTCCCAGGCCCAGTCCGGCGCGCAGCACGGGGTCGACGAGTCGCTCGCGCGCCGGAAGGTCCTGCTTGGCGACCTCGTGCCGGACGTGCACGTGCTCGATCAGCTCGAGGCTGCGTGCGACCCCGGTCTTGCCGGTCGAGCGGAGGACGAAGGCGCCCGTGAGCATGAACACCGACAGGGCTGCAGCGCTCACTGCGACCAGCAGGACGATCGTGGGACTCATGCCTCCACCTTCACGACGCGACTCATCCAGAAGGCTCCGATGGCCATGAGGACCACGGTGAGCACGAGCATCACGACACCGGGCAACGTGGTCCACAGCAGGCTGAGGTACTCGGTGCGGATGACGGCGAGGAAGCCGAAGAGGCCGATCGGCAACAGCAGCAGGATCCAGGCCGACAGCCGGCCCTCGGCGGACAGCGCACGGACCTGGCGACGGGTGGCGGCACGTTCCCGCAACGTGCCGACGGTGGTCAGGAGCACCTCGGCGAGGTTGCCGCCCACGTTGCGCTGGATGCGGATCGCCATCACCGCCCAGCGCCAGTCGTCGCTGCGCATCCGCTCGGCGACCCGGTCGAGCTCGTCCTCCAGATCGGCCCCGATCCGAGTCGCGGCCAGCGCTCGCCCGAGCTCCGACGCCATCGGGTCCGCCGCCCCGTCCTGGGCGGAGTCGAGCGCCTGCGGGAGGGAGAACCCGGTCTTGAGGCTGCTCGCCACGAGCTGCAGCGTGTCCGGCAGGTCGTCGGCGAACCGCCGGGTGCGCTTGGCCTGCCGACGGTGCAGGTAGAACGCGGTTCCGGCCCAGCCGAGAGCTGTACCGAGCAGGACTGCGCGGACGATCCACCCGGTGGCGAGCGCGATCGCTGCCGAGGCCGCCAGGCACGTGCCGACCTGGAGCACGAGCCACTCGTGCGGACGCAGGGCCATCCCCGCGCGGTCGAGCCGCAAGGCGGTGGCCGTGTCCCGCCCGGTACGGGCCACGACCTTCTCGGCCGCGCCGAGCACCTGCTGGGTGAGCTGGCCCTGGCCCTGGGTGGGTGCGGCGACCACACCCCGCGGCCGACCGGTCACGGTGTAGGCGGAGAGGGCCTCCTCGCGACGCTGGCGGTCCGTGCGGCGTCGAGGTGCGACCGCGTTGATGAGCGACAGGATGGCGCCCGCGATGGCGCCCACGACGCCACCGACCACCGTCCAGACCAGCCACGACGGCGGCGGTGGCACGACGACCGCCTCCAGGGCGGTCGAGGCGCTGGCAGGTGCCTTCGCAGGGTCGGCCGGGCTCGGCGCGGCTGCCACCGCAGGGAGGTCGACCGTCGACGTCCCCGACCACCGTGTGTCCCCCGCCCCCACCGTCACGGCCACGTCGACCCGGCCGCCCACGCCCTCGGGGACGAACGCGACGACGTCGAGCCGGCTCGACAGGGACGACGTGGTCGACGCGAAGGCGGCGGACAGGCCGGCACCGTCGTCGACGGGTCGAACGGTGCCGTGGCCGGCGCCGGCGATGGACGACAGCGGGGCGAGGTCGAACTCGTCCGTCTGGAGCGCGATCGCCTCGACCCGGCTGCCGCTCGAGCCCACGGCGAGCACCGTCGACGTGAGGTCCGCGGAGCTGGCGGTGTCGCCGCCGTCCGAGAGGACGACGAGCGTCCGCGGTGTCGTCCCGACCCCGGTCGCTGCCGTCACGCCGTCGTAGAGCGCCGTCTCGCCGGACGCCTGCACGTCCCCGATCGCCCCGACCACGCGTCCTCGGTCGGTCGTGGGGGAGACGACGACCCGGGCGGAGTCCGAGAACGTGACGAGACCGACGGGCACGACGTCGGGGAGCGAGGTCACGAACACCGTCGCCGCCTGCTGCGCCGCCGCGAGCGGACCGCCGCGCATGGAACCGGAGGCGTCGAGCACCAGCACCACCGCGGGGACGGTGCCCGGGTCGCCCACGGTGCTCGCACGACCGTCCGCAGCGACGCCACCGACGGTCACCTGGGTGAGGGCCGGGTCGAGCTGCGTCCCGACCGGCGCCGACGGCACCGTCACCGAGAACAGCAACGCGTCGTCCTGCAGCCGCACGGAGTCGAGCACCGCGGCGCCGGGTGCGGCGATCGCTGCCTCGGCGCGAGCGCCGCCGCCGACGAGCAGCATCGCGACGGCGGTCGCGAGCACCGCGAACGCGATCCGCAGCTGCTCGGCGGTCATGCCGACCTCGGGTGCGGTGCGAACCAGTGCGTCGGCAGGACGATGCCGGCATCGGCGAGCCGCTCCGTGAAGCGGGGGCGCAGGCCGTTGGGCTGCAGGCTGCCGAGGTGGCGGCCGTCCGGTCCGAGCCCACGCCGGTAGTCGAAAGAGAACAGGTCCTGCGTGGTGACGACCTCGCCCTCCATGCCCACCACCTCGGTGACGGCGACGATGCGGCGGCTGCCGTCACGCAGCCGGGTCTGGTGGATGATCACGTCGACGGCGCTCGCGACCTGCTCGCGGATGGCGCGCACCGGCAGGTCGACGCCGGCCATCAGCACCATCGTCTCGAGCCGGGCGAGGGCGTCCCGCGGCGAGTTGGCGTGGACCGTGGTGATCGAGCCGTCGTGACCGGTGTTCATCGCCTGCAGCATGTCGAGGGCGGCACCGTCGCGGACCTCGCCGACGACGATGCGGTCGGGGCGCATCCGCAGCGAGTTGCGCACCAGGTCGCGGATCGCGACCTGGCCGCGGCCCTCGATGTTCGGGGGACGGGACTCGAGACGCAGCACGTGCTGCTGCTTCAGCTGGAGCTCGGCGGCGTCCTCGATGGTGACGATGCGCTCGTTGTCGGGGATGAACGCCGAGAGCACGTTCAGGGTGGTCGTCTTCCCGCTGCCGGTGCCGCCGCTGATGAGCACGTTCAGCCGGCCGCGCACGCACGCCTCGAGCAGCTCGCGCACCGACTGCGTGAGCGTGCCGAAGCCGACCAGGTCGTCGGCGGTGTAGGGGTCGGCGGCGAACTTGCGGATGGTGAGCATGGCGCCGTCGAGCGCGATCGGGGCGATGACGGCGTTGACCCGCGAGCCGTCCTGCAGCCGGGCGTCGACCATCGGGCTCGCCTCGTCGACCCGTCGGCCGACCCTGCCGACGATCTTGTCGATCGTCCGGCGCAGGTGCAGGTCGCTGGCGAAGGACGCCTCGACGGGGAAGATGCGCCCGTCGCGCTCGACGTAGACCTGGTCCGGGCCGTTCACCATGATCTCGGTGACGTCGGGGTCGCGCAGGAACGGCTCGAGCGGGCCGTGCCCGAGGATCTCGTCGGCCACCTCCTGCGCGATCCGGGTGCGGTCGGTCGTGCTGAGCGGCGTCTCCTCCAGCTCGAGCACCTGCTGCAGCGTCTGGCGCACCCGTTGCTCGAGCTCTGCCTGCTCGAGCCGGGGGTCGTAGAGCTTCGGGCCGAGGTTGTCGATGAGCGCCTGGTGCACGCTCGCCTTCACCTCGGCGAACGGGTCGCTCGGTCGGGTCGTCGTCCCGCGCAGCCGCGGCTGGTCCGGTCCGCCCGAGGTGACCTGCACCGTGGCGCCACGGCGCGCCTGGTCGAGGCGGTCCTGCAGGCTCATCGCCGTCCTCCCTTGCGCAGCAGCCCGAACCGGCGCTTGCTCGGCGCCGGCCCAGCTGCCGTCACGTCGACGCTCGCGGCCGTCGGGCCGTGGCGCAGCCGCTCACGCAGCTGGTCGGCGATGTCGCGCACCGCCGCGCTCACCGGGTGAGACGGCTCGTCGACGACGAGGGGGACGCCCCGGTTGATGGACGCGCTGACCGCACGGCTCGACGGGATCTGCGCCGACACGGCGCTGCGCAGGGTCTTCTCCACCTCGTCGACGTCGAGCCCGACCTTGGAGTCGGCGCGGTTCAGGGCCACGAGCCAGGCCGAGCGGGGATAGCCGAGCAGGTCGAGCATGTCGAGGGTGAGCCGCAGGTTCTTCAGCGCCGGAACGTCGAGCGTGGCCAGCAGCACGTAGGCGTCGGAGAGGTCGAACGCGGCCAGCACGTGCTCGCTGAAGGCGGGCGGGGTGTCGATGACGACGTACCGGTACATCCTCTTGAGCATCCGGAGCAGGTGCGACACCGCGGCGACGTCGACCCGCTCGGCCTCACCCGGCTCGAGCGGCGCGAGGATCGTGTCGACACCGGCGCTGTGCCGGGTGACGAGGGAGCGCACGCCCATCTCGTCGATCGAGTCGCCCATCTGCACGGCGTCGACGATGGTGCGCGACGGCATCAGCTGCAGGGCGATCGCCACGTCACCGAAGGCGAGGTCGAGGTCGACGATGCAGACGTCGTGCGACCTGCCGTCCGACAGCGCGAAGGCGAGGTTCGTCGCGATCGTCGTCTTGCCGCACCCGCCCTTCGCGGCGAACACGGTGACGAGCTTGCCCTCGGAGGCGGCGTCGGTTCCCGATGCCGTGGCGCCGGCCATCCGGTGCGACAGCTCCAACGAGCGGCGGCAGGCGTGTCCGAGCGCCGACAGGTCGCCCGGCGTCAGCACCTCGCGGACGCCGGCGCGGAGCGCCTGTCCGAGCACCGTGACGTCGACCCGACGTCGTACCAGCACCACGCCGACGTGCGGTCGCTCGACCTGCAGCGCCGAAGCCAGCTCGAGCGAGAGCGCGAGGTCGGCGCTCGGGCCGACGACGACGAGCAGCTCGTCGGGCTGCTCGTCCAGGTGCCGGTGCGCACCGGCGAGCGCCTCGACCACGCTGACGTCGCGGCCGATCGCGAACGAGTACGACTCGACCAGCTGGGGGTCGGACTCGATGAGGAGGGTCACGGTGCCTCCACCCCGAACAGCCGGCGGTCGTTGGTCCCCTCGCCCACGACGACCTCGATGTCCCCGCTGCGGAGGGCGAAGTAGAGCGTGCCGGTGTGGATGCCGTGCACGAGCTTCTCGGCCTGCGCCTGGTCGACCGCCACCGTCACGAGCGTGACGGTCTGCGTCGTGGTCGCGGTGAGGCCGGTCTGCTCGGTGGAGAGCGCGGTCTCGGCCGTCGTCTGCTTCGTCGTGGTCTGCCCGACGGCGAGCACCTCGACGTCGGGCAGCAGCACCCGGGTGGCACGGGTGAACTCGTGACGGTCCTGCAGCTTGTCACCGGCCGGCGTCGTGCCGCTCGGGTCGGCCTCCTGCACGTTGAAGGTGTCGAAGACGGTGATGCGGGAGCCCACGTCGAGGAACTGGCCGACCTTCGCCGGGTCGGTGAGCTCGACGGTGACGGCGAGCTTGCCCTCGGGCACCACGAGCCGACCCTCGACGGCCACCTCGTCGTCGAAGCGCTCGGCCAGCACGATCTCGCCCGGGACGATGTCGCCCGTGGCACGCAGGTCGTCGTCTAGGTCGCGGTCCTGCAGCGCGCCTGCCGGGACGCCCTTGAGCGCCACCAGCTCCGGACGGATGAGTCCGTCGTCGATGGCGGTCCTCAGGCTGGTGCCGGCCGGCACCGGCTCGGCGGCGATCCAGGTCTTCACCGCCTCCTGACCGGCGAGGGCGCGGGCGTCGGCGGTGCGCACGTAGAACAGCACCGCCCCGCCGGCGACGAGCGCGAGGACGAGAGCGGCTGCTGCCGCGAGGATCCGACGAGCCATGGTGGTGCTCCTTCGTGGGACAGGGACGTGCGTGCGTGGGGTGCTACCCGATGAGGTCGACGACGCTGGCACCGCGCGGGGTGGCACCGGACCCACCGCTGGTGAGGCTGCCGACCGGGACGAGCGCCTTCGTGAACCAGCCGTACAGGCACTTGTCGGAACCGCGGCAGTAGCGAGTGCCCGACGCCACCGAGTCCTGTCGCTCACCGGGCATCGCGTACCCGGTGAGGTAGAACGCCGCGAAGCCGTCGATGCGGTACTTGCCGTTCGACCCGGTGAGGCCGTTGGTCTCGACGTAGATCGGCATCATCACCAGGCCGCCGCCGGTGCCAACGATGTTCGCGATGACGCTGCGGCACGGGGTCGGCATCGAGACACCCGGGTCGTCGTTCACCCACCCGGTGGCGCTGACGGTGGCCGAGCAGCCGGACGACTGCAGCCAGCCGAAGCCACCGGCCAGGTCCGAGCCGGACGGCCCGGCCGGGCAGTTGGTCGCCCCGGTGGTGTTGTGCAGGTAGAGGGCCCGCTCGAAGCTCGTCGGGTACGGGGGGTACGGCGGCGACGGCGCGAAGCTCGTCCCGTTGGCCGTCATCCGGTTCCACTCGCAGAGCGAGATCGTCACCGGCAGCGCGGGTGTCGCCGACGTCGGCGTGCCCCAGGCGGCGCGGCCGCAGGCACGCACCGCGGTGCCGGCGTAGCTGCCGTTGCCGGCGAGCGCCCGGGCGAACCGCGGTGGCAGAAGCGTCTGCCCGCCACCGGTCTCGGTCGCGGTGCGGGCCTCGATCCACCCCTGCAGCCCGGAGGGGACCGTGGTCGAGCAGCGGGTCAGCGTCGGTCCCGACGCCGCCGGGCAGCCCGGCACGGAGGGTCCGCTGCCGCAGACCGTCGTGACGCGCGCGGCGCTGTCGAGGGCGTTGCTGTCGGCGTAGGTGTTGGCCAGGCCGCCGGTGCTGGTGTCGCAGGTGGGTCCGACGGCGCACTGCTGGGCGACGGCGAGCGCCGCCGCGTCGGCGCCGTTCTGCAGCTCGCGCCGCTCGGCGTGGATGAGGCCGACGTCGACGGTGACGGCTGCCATCCCGAGCAGCACGCCACCGGCCAGCAGGACCGCCACGATGATCGAGGCGGCACCCTGGTCACGACCGCGGAGGACCCCGCCGCGGTGGAACCTCGCGGTCAGCTGCATCGCATGGCTCCTCGACCGGTCATCGGGATGTTCGCACCCAGCGGGCTCGGTGAGATCAGGTCGGCGATCGCGCCGACCGGCGTGATGAACTGGAACGTCTTCGACACCGTGACCGTGGCGGTGCCGGCACCGGTGGGGCACGCGGAGATCGCGACGCTCGGCGCCGGGGCCGTGATGCCGACCGTGGCCGCCGTCACCGCTGCGTTCACGGCCGACGCCGGCTGCCGGAGCGCGGCGGGGCGCACGCCCTCGCGCGCGGCCTGGGTCAGCGTGATCTGCAGGTTGAGGGCTCGCCCGAAGTCGACGATGCCGAACACGAGGACCAGCAGGAGCGGGAGCACGAGCGCCATCTCGACGGCAGCGGCGCCGCCGTCTCCCCGCTTGCGCGACCCGAGGCGCATCACAGGCCCGGCGGCACGAGGAGGAACAGGTCGCGCACGGCCCCTCCGAAGGCGGTCACCGCCGTGGCGATCACGACGGCGATGAAGCCCGCCACGAGTGCGTACTCGACGGCCGTGGCTCCCGTGTCGTCCTGCATGTCGTCCGTCCCTCTGTCGTCGCGATGGGTGGAACGAGCCGGGGGCCCCACGAGAGGCCCCCGGCGTGTTCCGTCGATCAGAGGGCGCCGGCGATCTGGTTGAAGAGGCCGGTCAGGCTGGTGCCGACCGCGGTGACGGCGACGATGATGGCGACCGCGATCAGCGCGACCATCAGGCCGTACTCGACGGCGGTGGCGCCCTCGTCGGAACGGAACCGGGCGATGAGCTTCTGGGACATCTGGACTCCTCGGATCTGGCGGGACCGGCCTGTCCGGTCGACGTCGGGATCGAGAGTGCGGTGCGCGGACGGGGTCGCGGCACGGCCGACCGGTCGTTGCGCCCGCGCCGCTTCGGTCCACCGCGTCTCCTCCCTTCGGTCGATGGCGCACCACCGTCCGCCCGCTGCCGCTCCCGCCGACCTCCCGCTGGTGCCCGGCACGCAGAAGGGCCCCGCACCTGCCGGTGCGGGGCCCTTCGGGGTCGTGCGGTGCGCGGTGGCGTCAGCCGCTGTACGGCGTCGCGCTGACCACCTTCACCGGCATCTTCTTGCCGTTCGGGGCGTCGAAGTCGGTGGTGCCGCCGGCCTCGAGGCCGAGGATCGCGGCGCCCAGCGGCGAGGTGTCGCTGTAGACGGTGAGGTCGCCGGCCTCGTTCTCGCGGTGCGCGTAGAGGAAGGTCATCTCGTTGCCGTTGATCTCGGCGACGACGACCATGCCGGGCTTCACGACGCCGTCGTCCGCGACGGCGTCGACGGTGGCGTCGCGCAGGAGGGCCTCGAGCTGGCGGGCGCGGGCCTCCATCTTTCCCTGCTCCTCCTTCGCGGCGTGGTAGCCGCCGTTCTCCTTGAGGTCGCCCTCGTCGCGCGCCTCGGAGATCTTCTGGGCGATCTCGGCCGCGCGCTCCCCGCGCAGGCCCTCGAGCTCGGCGGTCAGCCGGTCGAAGGACTCCCTGGTGAACCAGGTCGCGTTGGTCGTGGTCTCGCTCATCGTCGCTCCTGTGCTGGTGGTGGATCCGGTCGTGCCGTACCGCGGTGCGTCACGCGGAGCTGCTCGGCGTGGCCTCGTCGGGTCCCACGGAAGGGGACCCGGGGCGCCGTGGGAAGCGTTCAGCCTACCAACGGGCGTGCCGCGCGTCACTTCCTCAGGGGACGGTGCACTCCTCGACGCCGCCGCTGACGGCCGGCTCGGTGACCAGCACGGTCGCCCGCTGCCGCACGGTGCGGCGGTCGGGCTCGACCTCGACCGGCACGTCGACCTGCCCGACGACGGCGTACGACGCGCTGAGCGCCCGCACGGTGCAGGTGGCGGTGGTGCCCTCGTAGACCGTGACGTCGAAGGTCACCTCGACCGCGGAACCGGCGTCGCCGTCCTCGCCGGCGTCGAGCCGGAAGCCCACGTCCTGCCAGCGCACGTCGCGGTCCGCGACGCCGATCCCGACCCACACGACGTACGCCAGGCCGAGCACCGCGACGAGCACGGTCACCGTCCGCGCGGCGGTGCGGTGCCAGCTCGGCCGCAGGTCGCCGTAGCGGTCCGCGGGCCGCGCGGCGGGGGCGTCGGTCACGTCGGTCCTCGGTGGGGGTCAGAATGGGTGGTTGCGAGCAGCACGTCCATCATGACCGACGGGAGATCGACCACCGTGACCGGTTCCTCCGCAGGCACCAGCCCGCACCCGAGCCTGCCCGCGCCCGGTGAGCCGCTGCGCCTGATGTGCGTGCACGCCCACCCCGACGACGAGTCGTCGAAGGGCGCGCCCGCGATGGCGAAGTACGTGGCCGAGGGCGTCGAGGTCCTGGTCGTCTCGTGCACCGGCGGCGAGCGCGGCGACATCCTCAACCCGCGGCTCAAGGACGACCCCGAGGTGCTGCGCGACATCACCGAGGTGCGCCGCCGCGAGATGGCCGCCGCAGTCGAGGTGCTCGGCGTGCAGCACGTCTGGCTCGGCTTCGTCGACTCCGGTCTGCCGGAGGGCGACCCGCTGCCGCCGCTGCCCGAGGGCTGCTTCGCGCTCGAGCCGCTCGACGTCACCACCGAGGCGCTGGTGCGCGTCGTCCGCGAGTTCCGTCCGCACGTGATGACCACGTACGACGAGAACGGCGGCTACCCCCACCCCGACCACATCATGTGCCACAAGGTCTCGATGGCCGCGTTCGACGCCGCGGGCGACCCGGACCGCTTCGCCTCGGCGGGCACGGCCTGGCAGCCGCTGAAGATCTACTACAACCAGACCTTCAGCCGGACGCGGGTCACCGCCTTCCACGAGGCCCTCACCGCCGACGGCATCGAGTCGCCCTACGGCGAGTGGCTGTCCCGCTGGGAGGAGCGCGAGCCGCGTCCGGTGCACGCGCGCATCGAGTGCGCGGAGTGGTTCCCCGTCCGCGACCAGGCGCTGCTCGCGCACGCCACCCAGATCGACCCGGACGGCTCGTTCTTCGCCCTGTCCAGCGAGCGCCAGGCCCAGGTGTGGCCGTGGGAGGAGTACGAGCTCGGGAAGTCGCTGCTGCCCGTCTCCGACGAGGTCGAGGACGACCTGTTCGCCGGCATCCGGACGCCGGAGGGCCCGTGACCAGCCACCTGCTCCTGCTGCTCGCCGCGACGCCGACGCCCACGCCGACGTCCGACGAGCTCGACCCGCTGACGGTCAGCCCCGGCCTGGTCGGCTTCCTCGCGACCTTCGCCGTCGCGGTGGCGACGGTGCTGCTGGTGATCGACATGACCCGCCGCGTCCGGCGGCTCCGGTTCCGCGAGGAGCAGGAGCGCCGCCGCCAGGAGCAGGCGGCCGCCGCGAGCGAGCCGGAGGACCTCGACCGGCCCGAGCCGCCGCCGCCCGTCGTGAGCTGACGCCGGTCGAGCGCTGACATCCGGGAAGTCGGGTGCGCGCCGTCGAGCGGCACGGCACGGTGGAGGACGTGACGGACGAGCCGGCCGACGGTCGCGCCGGGATCACCGCCGACCTGGTGCGCGACCTGCTGCGCGACCAGCTGCCGCGGTGGGCCGACCTGCCGGTGCGGCCCGTCGAGCACGACGGCCACGACAACCGCACCTACCGGCTCGGCGACGACCTCACCGTGCGGCTGCCCACCGCAGCGGGGTACGTCCCGGCGGTCGCCAAGGAGGACCGCTGGCTGCCGGTGCTCGCACCGCACCTGCCGGTCGCCGTCCCCGAGCCGGTCGCGACCGGCGCGCCCGGGCGCGGCTACCCGTTCCCCTGGTCGGTGCGGCGGTGGATCGCGGGGACGCCGGTCGTCCTGGCGCCGTCCACCGACCACGAGGTGCTCGGCCGCGACGTCGCCGGGTTCGTCCGGGCGCTGCAGGCGGTCGACGCCACCGGCGGCCCGCAGGCCGGTGAGCACAGCTTCTTCCGCGGCTGCGACCCCGTGCACTACGACGACGAGACCCGCGTCGCGATCGCCCGGCTCGCCGGTTCCGTCGACCCGGGGCCGGCCACCGAGGTGTGGGACGCCGCCCTCGCCGCGACCTGGGACGGCCCGCCGGTCTGGTTCCACGGCGACCTCGCCGTCGGCAACCTGCTGGTGCGCGACGGGCGGCTCGCCGCCGTGATCGACTTCGGCACCTGCGGCGTCGGCGACCCGGCCTGCGACCTCGTCCTCGGCCTGGTGACCTTCACCGGCCGGGCGCGCGAGGTGTGGCGGGCCGAGGTGCCCGGCGACGACGCGACCTGGGCCCGCGCCCGCGGGTGGGCGCTGTGGAAGGCGCTGATCGTGGCCGCCGCCGCGCTGCGCGACCACGGCCGCCCCGACCCCGAGGCGCTGCGCGTCGTGACCGACGTGCTGGCCGACCACGCGGCGGTGGGCTCGTGAGCCGCTGGACCCTGCTCGCCGCGGCGGTCCTGTCCGAGGTGGCCGCGTCCCTGTCGCTCAAGGCGGCCCTCGAGGCGCCCGCGTTCTACGCGGTCGTGGCCGTCGGGTACGTCGCCGCCTTCACCCTGCTGTTCGCCGTGCTCCGGCGCGGCATGCCGCTCGGGGTCGCCTACGGGGTGTGGGGCGCCAGCGGTGTGGCGCTCACGGCCGTCCTGTCGACGGTGCTGTTCCGCGAGCCGTTCACGGTCCTCATGGGGGCCGGGATGGTGCTCGTGATCGGCGGCGTCCTGCTCGTCGAGCTCGGCTCGCACCCGCACGGGGACGTCGAGGACTCCGCTCCGGAGGTGGCGGCGTGACAGCCGCGTGGCTCTTCCTCGTCCTCGCGATGCTCTCCGAGGTCGTGGCCACCCTGTCGCTCCGGATGGCGGGCACCGGGCGCCGCGCCTGGTTCGTGGTCGTCGGCGCGGGGTACCTCGCCGCCTTCGTGCTGCTCTCGCAGTCGCTCGCCGCCGGGATGCCGCTGGGCGTCGCCTACGGCACGTGGGTCGCTGCCGGCGTCGCGCTGGTCGCGCTCGCGTCGCGGGTGCTGTTCGGTGAGCCGCTGACCAGGACGATGGCCGCGGGCATCGTGCTGATCGGCGCGGGCGTGCTGCTCATCGAGCTGGGCCGGGCGCACTGACTGCCCACCGAGCACGTGGGGACGCCGGTCAGGGCAGCGCGACCGCCGCGGAGGAGTAGACCGTCGTCGAGATCGCGATGTAGTGCACGACGAACGCGGCGACCGTGAACGCGTGGAAGACCTCGTGGAACCCGAACCAGCGGGGGGAGGGGTCGGGGCGCTTCAGGGCGTAGACGACCCCGCCCACCGTGTAGAGCACCCCGCCGACGACCACCAGCGTCAGCACGGCGACGCCGCCGTGGCGCAGGAAGTCGGGCAGGTAGAACACGGCGGCCCAGCCGAGCGCGATGTAGATCGGGGTGTAGAGCCAGCGCGGGGCGTTCACCCAGAACACCCGGAACGCGATGCCGGCGAGCGCGCCGCCCCACACCAGCAGCAGCAGCACCCGGGCCTTGCCCTCGGGCAGCAGGATCAGCGTCAGCGGGGTGTAGCTGCCGGCGATGATCAGGAAGATGTTGGAGTGGTCGAACCGCTTCAGCAGCACCGCGACCCGCGGCGACCAGTTGCCGCGGTGGTACAGGGCGCTGGTGCCGAACAGCAGCGCGGCCGCCGTCCCGAAGATCGCGCAGGCGATGCGCGACCGGGTGTCGGGCGCGAGCGCGACCAGCACGATCGAGGCGGCGACCACCGCCGGGAACGCCCCGGCGTGCAGCCACCCGCGCAGCTTCGGCTTCACGGCGGCGGCGGCCTCGCGCACGGCGTCCCCCGCCCGCTCGACGGCGTCTCCCGCGCGGCCCACCAGGCCTGGCTCCTCGGTCATGGACCCCACGGTAACCTACGAGCGCGTAGGTTACGAGACCGTAGGTGGAGGTCGTGCGCAGGATCACGTCGGGAGGCGTGCCCCGACCCTGTTGCGGCGCACCTGCCGCTACCGTGGCGTGTCCGCACGACGAGGGAGCCGGCGCCGCACGGAGCCGGGTCGAGCAGGAGGGTCCGCCGGTGAGGCTGCCGCACCCGCTGTACCGCGCCTACGAGCGCCGCCTCGCCGCCCGCCTCGACCGGGCCGCCACGCCCCGGCACGTCGGCATCATGCTGGACGGCAACCGGCGCTGGGCCCGGGCGAGCGGCGCCGGCACCGCCGACGGCCACCGCGCCGGCGCCGACAAGGTGTTCGAGTTCCTCGGCTGGTGCGAGGAGGTCGGCATCGAGGTCGTCACGCTGTGGATGCTGTCGCCGGACAACCTGAACCGGCCGGCCGAGCAGCTCGACCCGCTGCTGCAGATCATCGACGACACGGTCGCCCGGCTGGTGGCCGCCGGCCGCTGGCGCGTGCACCCCGTGGGTGCGCTCGACCTGCTCCCGGCCGAGATGGCCGAGCGGCTCAAGGAGGCCGAGGAGTCGACGCGGGGCACCGCGGGGCTGCACGTCAACGTCGCCATCGGGTACGGCGGGCGCCGCGAGATCACCGACGCGGTGCGCAGCCTCCTGCTCGAGCACGCGGCCCGGGGCAGCAGCCTCGAGGAGGTCGCCGAGCTGGTCGACGTCGAGCACATCGCCGAGCACCTCTACACCAAGGGCCAGCCCGACCCCGACCTGGTGATCCGCACCTCGGGCGAGCAGCGCGTCGGCGGCTTTCTGCTCTGGCAGAGCGTGCACTCGGAGTTCTACTTCTGCGAGGCGTTCTGGCCCGACTTCCGCCGGGTCGACTTCCTGCGCGCGCTGCGCGCCTACGCCGGCCGCGAGCGGCGCTACGGCGCCTGAGCGAACCTCTGCGCTGCGCCCGTGTGAACGGCGTGTGACGTCCGGCGTGGCGCGCGTCCCGGACGTCCGAGGGCGCCTAGCGTCGCGAGCGCGGGACGGTCAGGTGCCGGCCCGCTCGGGAGGCCCGACGGATGCTGCGGCTGCGCCTCGACCCACGGGTCGGGACCAGGTCGCGGGGAGGGCGGCCCGGTCCGTCGTCCCGCACCCGGACGGCGTCCCGGACCCTCACCCGCGAGTGAACCGGACGTGCGCGTCCGGCAGGGAGCCGCAGTGGACACCAGCGCCAGCACCCGTCGCACCTTCGTGCTCGACACCTCCGTCCTGTTGTCCGACCCGCGCGCGTCGCTGCGCTTCGCCGAGCACGAGGTGGTGCTCCCGGTGGTGGTCATCACCGAGCTCGAGGGCAAGCGCCACCACGCCGAGCTCGGCTACTTCGCCCGCCAGGCGCTGCGGCTGCTCGACGACCTGCGGGTCGAGCACGGCCGGCTCGACGCACCCCTGCCCACCCCGGACGGCGGCACCCTGCGGGTCGAGCTGAACCACACCGACCCGACGGCGCTGCCCGCGGGATTCCGGCTGGGGGACAACGACACCCGCATCCTCGCGGTCGCCAAGAACCTCGCCGACGAGGGCGCGGACGTCACCGTGGTGAGCAAGGACCTGCCGATGCGGGTGAAGGCGTCCGCGGTCGGCCTGGCTGCGGAGGAGTACCGGGCCGAGCTCAGCGTCGACTCCGGCTGGACGGGCATGACCGAGCTCGACGTCAGCGAGCAGCTGATGGCGCAGCTGTACGAGCAGGAGCGGGTCGAGCTGCCCGAGGCGGCCGAGCTGCCCTGCCACACCGGCCTGGTGCTGCTGTCGTCCCGCGGCTCCGCGCTCGGGCGGGTGGCCGCCGACAAGAGCGTGCGGCTCGTCCGCGGCGACCGGGACGTCTTCGGCGTGCACGGCCGCAGCGCCGAGCAGCGCATCGCCGTCGACCTGCTGCTCGACAACGAGGTCGGCATCGTCTCGCTCGGCGGCCGCGCCGGCACCGGCAAGTCGGCCCTGGCGCTGTGCGCCGGCCTCGAGGCGGTGATGGAGCGCCGCCTGCACCGCAAGGTGGTGGTGTTCCGCCCGCTGTACGCCGTCGGCGGCCAGGACCTCGGGTACCTGCCCGGATCCGAGAACGAGAAGATGGGCCCCTGGGCGCAGGCCGTCTTCGACACCCTCGGCGCGCTGGTCAGCCAGGAGGTCGTCGAGGAGGTCATGGACCGCGGCATGCTCGAGGTGCTGCCGCTCACCCACATCCGCGGCCGCAGCCTGCACGACGCCTTCGTGGTCGTCGACGAGGCCCAGTCGCTCGAGCGGAACGTGCTGCTCACCGTCCTGTCGCGGATCGGGCAGAACTCGCGCGTGGTGCTCACGCACGACGTCGCCCAGCGCGACAACCTGCGGGTCGGACGCCACGACGGCGTCGCGGCGGTGATCGAGGCGCTCAAGGGCCACCCGCTGTTCGCGCACGTCACCCTGACCCGCTCCGAGCGCTCGCCGGTGGCGGCGCTGGTGACCGAGATGCTGGAGGGCATCGCCCTCTGAGGCGCCCCCGACGGTCACGGGGCCGGCGTGACGGTGGTCACGACCGGCCCCGTGGCAGGTCACGGATTGGACACGGGCAGGGTGCCCCCCGCATGGTGGGTCGAGGTCAGCACCCCCCGAGCGGCCCCGAACGGGCCGCGCCGACCAGCGCACTGCATGCCGCGACGCACCCTGTCGCACGGTCCTGCGGCGGGGTGGTCGTGCCCGCCGCGTGCGCAGCGGGCCTCAGGAAGGCAGTTCGTGCTCCACTCGCTCGTCCGGCGCCCGCTGTTCTCGGCGGCCGCCACCCTCGCGGTCCTCGGCGCCACCGGCGCCGCGCTCCTCGTCACCCCCCAGACCTCCGCCGCACCGGACGCCGCCCAGGCGGCCTGGTCGCACCCGACCCCCCTCCCGGACGACGTGCTCGCGTCGGCGTCCGCCCAGGCGTCCGCCGACGCCGGCGACGCCACGGCGCAGCGCGCCCAGGAGCAGCGGGCCGCCGTCGTGGCCCAGCAGCAGGCCGAGGCCGCCGCCGCGC